>NZ_JAUBVF010000010.1:0-107582 GCF_036705685.1 Microcoleus sp. AT3-A2 | reverse complement strand
TCGCCCGAAACGGTGAATTTGGTGCTCTTCGGTGGCAATGTCGGCAGTAGTCCGTCAATTTTGACGATTAATGATGTTGTCGCGCCAACTGGGACGACGGCAACTCCGACGCCGGCGGCGACAACTCCGGCGCCAACGGCCGTTCCAAACTATTTCTTCAGTGCGGCTAATTACAGCGTCAACGAGGGCAGCACTGCGCCGATTACCATCAATCGCAGTGGCAACGTTACGGCACCGAGTGCGATTTTGTTCCGCACGGGTGACGGTAGTGCTAGTTCTCCAGCGGATTACAACAGTGTGACTCAAGGGATCTTTTTTGCAGCCGGACAAACTAGCGCACAAGTTCCTGTTCAAACTTTATTTGACAGTCTCGCGGAGCCTACTGAAACGGTGAATTTGTTCTTGAGTGGTGGCAGCTTGGCTAGTCCGTCACTGGCAGTTTTGAGCATTATCGATCCTACTGCTGTCGCTCCGACTTCCTTCTTTTACGGTTCGTCTCCCGATCCTATTATTGATGGTGGTTCTGGAGCTTTTACAATTAATCGGACTGGCAATACTTCGGTTTCGGCTTCGGTGGACTATTTGATTGCTGGTGGTTCTGGTGTACCTCTAAACACCATAGACTACACAATTAGTCCATCGGGGAGTTTTACTGGAGGCACGGTTAACTTTAATCCCGGTCAAACTACCGTTAGTCTGATGATTACCAATAATCCAGGTTTGACTGGTGGGTCGGTGGGTTTAGGCTTTGGCCCAGGTGCGAATGTCGGCAATCCGGGATCGAATACAATTACTCTGATTTAAGGCTGTTAGTAGGGCGAGCAATCCTTGCTCTACTAATATGTCCCGCAAGTAGTTAAATGCTTTTTATCAGTCTGATTCCTCACTACAGCTTTTTTCAAGAAAGCGAGGTACGCGGGTAAAATCTTCGCTGTGTGACAGTCGCTGGCCCCGACAGCTAATGGGATTCACCTACAGGGCTGATTGTGGGCGGCCTCGACCAGAATCCCATTGCTGGTGCTAGTTTCGTGGCTTTCAACCCATTTGCTACTTCGGTCTGATAGAACCCCTTCAAGGTCGTACTCTTAGATGCTACGCGCGTTATTCGAGTACGACCTTGAACTCTTGTATATTGAAAGAAGTAGATGGCGATTTGCCCTTATGTGGGGGTTTTTGAGATTGTCGGTTTTTGCTAATTATTATAGGTAAAACCCGCCCCTAAAATTATCGATTGGATATTATTGTTTTTTTGCGTTTACCTACTTAATCCTTAATTTGTTGATAAGCTTGCTGACACTGTTCAAAGATTGAGGCGTCAGCTTCCGTATTCCCAAAATATAGTTGCTCATGTATTCTTATCAAAGTTTCGTAAGGCACTGGCTGGGGTAATTGCTGGATTAATTGCAAATATTCCCCATCAGTGCGACTGGGTTGGTAAACCACGGTTCCCGCATCATTTAACCGCTGCAACACCGCCATGTAAAGACAGCGGCAAGCTTGGCGGTATTTCCCTTGCTGCTGCAACTTTTGCGATCGCAACAACCACTCTGGCACCGATAAATCTTTAATTGTTTTTTTTGCACTGCCATCAGTTGTTTGATTCCTCTTTTTGAAATTATGAATATAAAAACGTAACAGTTGCCAAATCTGCCAACTTGCCCAGACTGCGAGCAATGCTAAGATTAACCAAAAGGCGGCTTTAGCGATCGCGCCCAAGATGGGGGAATCAAACCAAGATGGCAATTTGACATTTGGTATATTTTGGGCAGTTTTTAGTTCCCACCATTCCTGCAATCGTTGTTGCGACTGTCCTAATTGCCAACCCAAATTAGTTTTCTCAAAGGAACTTTCAGACATAGCTTTAAATCAATGAGTAAATTTTTGATTGCGGATTGGAAGTTTTTTTCTTCTATCATTATCCCCAAATCGCCGACTTCTTAAAGAAATCGGGGATAAGAGAAAGAGAGCGCGATCGCATTTGACGTTTGATTAGGTTGACTTAAATGCGGAGTTATTGTCTCTAATCCAAATCGCCGCGCGATCGAGAATCGCATTTGACTGATAGTGTTCTAAAGAGGCGATCGCCCAACCGATACAACTCAGTTTAATTACCACACTGTTCTGTTTTTTGTCAACTATTTATAGACTCAAAATTGATTTTATTGAATTTTCCTTCTTCCTCAAATCCGTTACATCCCGTACAGTGCGCGTTGCCGAACTACCTGATGCCATAAATTTTGGGATACTTAACAGCCTCATAAGAAAATTTATAAAGATTTACAAAAAAAACGTGTCAGAATGAAGACAATAAGGTAATGGGTAAAAGACAAGGAGGCACTGATGGTAGCGCTGACTGAACGAGTCCAACGCAGATTGACGGTGGAAAAAGTCGAAATTGCCTCTGATACAATGGCAATTCGATGCCTGGACTGGGATAGAGACCGCTTTGACATCGAATTCGGACTCAAAAACGGTACAACTTACAACTCATTCATCATTCGCGGTGAAAAAACTGCCCTCGTCGATACCTCGCACGAGAAGTTTCGCCAGCAATACATGGAAACTCTGACGGGCGAAATTGACCCGAAAGAGATTGACTATCTCATTATCAGCCACACCGAACCAGACCACAGCGGTTTAGTCAAAGACGTGCTGGCGCTGGCACCCCAAGCGATTGTCGTGGGGGCGAAAGTAGCCATTCAATTTTTAGAAAACCTTGTACACCAACCATTTGAGCGATTGGTAGTCAAAAACGGGGACAAACTAGATTTAGGAAACGGCCACATAATCGAATTCGTATCGGCGCCAAACTTGCACTGGCCCGATACTATTTTCAGCTACGACAGCAAAACTCAAGTGCTGTTTACCTGCGACGCTTTCGGGATGCACTACTGTTCCGACAGTACCTTCGATGACGATTTAGCAGCAGTTGAGGAAGATTACCACTTTTATTATGAGTGCTTGATGGCTCCCAATGCTCGATCGGTACTCGCTGCGATGAAGCGGATGGCAGAATTGGGAGAAATTGGTACAGTTGCGACCGGTCACGGGCCGCTGCTGCGGCACAATGTGGTGGAACTTACCGGACGCTACAAAAAGTGGAGCCAAGCGCAAGCTAAGGCAGAAACCACTGTAGCGGTATTTTACACTTCAGACTACGGATTTAGCGATCGACTCAGCCAAGCGATCGCCCACGGTATCACCAAAACCGGTGTCGCTGTGGAAATGATGGATTTGAGAATCGCGGACTTGCAAGAAGTTGCGGAACTTGTCGGTAATGCTGCCGGTATCGTAATTTGTTCGCCGCCAAGTAGTGGTACTGCTGCTGCGAATGCCGAAGCCGCAATCAACACAATTTTAGTTGCAGCTAACAACAAACAATCTTTCGGTTTGTGCGAATCCGGCGGTGGCGATGACGTATCTATTTACCCGCTGCGAAACAAATTCAAAGAGTTGGGTTTAAAAGAAGCATTTCCCAACATTTTAATTAAAGAATCACCGACAGAAGCAAGTTATCAACTTTGCGACGAAGCCGGCACTGACTTAGGACAGTGGCTGACGCGGGACAAAGCAGTCAAACAGATGAAATCCCTCGACAGCGACCTCGATAAAGCCTTGGGACGAATCAGCGGCGGACTGTACATCATTACCGCCCAAAAAGGCGATGTTAGCGGTGCGATGCTAGCTTCTTGGGTAACGCAAGCTAGCTTTAAACCGCTGGGTTTAACAATAGCAGTTGCGAAGGATCGGGCGATCGAATCGATGATGCACGCGGGAGATAAATTTGTTCTCAACGTGCTGGAAGAAGGCAATTATCAAACCTTGATGAGGCACTTTTTAAAGCGTTTTGCTCCTGGTGCCGATCGATTTGCGGGAGTTAAAACTCAACCAGCAACCAACGGTTCTCCCATTCTGACAGATTCTTTGGCGTACATGGAATGCGAAGTAGTCAGCCGGATGGAACTTTCGGATCATCATATCGTATATGCGATCGTCGATAGCGGCCGCGTATCCAATCCAGATGCACTGCCTGCAGTTCACCACCGCAAAGTGGGAAATCATTATTAGCAAGTCAGTTGTCAGTTGACAGTTGACTGTTGGCAGTTGTCAGGTGCAAAGGGGAAATTCCACGATATATTGATTGACTGTCTGAGTCAACACACCCCACACGTATTAGTAAGGTGCGTCAGCAGATGTTTTATTCGACTTCATCATCTACTATCTACTGACGCACCCTACAATTAGAGTCCAGGACGCAACTGGCTACGCAAAAACTCTCAACTTTGGGTGCTTGTGGCGCATCTTACCGGGTTCTCGGTGTTGGGTGCGCCACAAGCAGCAAACCGGGCAAACCGTTGTCATTTAGACTCCATTTTTACTAGGAATTGCCAATGCCTGCCAATCTTTTAGAAGACCGAGATTACACAATTATTATTGCCAGAAGCGATGCCAGCAGAAACCCTCAACATCCTTGGTACGAGGAGTGGGTAGAAGCACAGGCCTCTCTGATCGACTTAGCAAAAAAATGTCAGCAATTTGACAGCGACGGCATCACCCTTTACGAAGCTTCTACTCCTATGTGGAAGTATAAAAATTCAAATGTTGCCCGCTTAGCTGAAATTTTGCAGCGACAAAATACGGAACCGGATTCAGCAAAGCCGACTGCAATTAATTTGGAAGAAGCTCTGAAAGCAACTTTTAACGATTATTTTGCAAGCAAACCAAATGCCAAAGGGAAGAACGGAGCAATAATTGTTGCAGTCCTAGATCAAAAACCAGAAAATACCGCTGCTGTTGCCGAAATTCTTGTAAGTACGGCCAATACAATAGATAAAGATGAAGAAATTGGAGTCAGCTTTATCCAAATTGGGGATGATTTGGAAACTAGGGAATTTCTGACTGACCTGGATACCAATTTACAGGGTAGAGGTGCAAGGTTTGACATTGTAGATACCAAGTTTTGGCACGAAATCAAAAGAAGTTCTGTAGTTCAGTTTCTCATAGGTGCAATTAATGACTAACACTTTGACTCCTAGACTCGCATCTGATGCCAAACCCCGCGACGTGCAGTTTATCCCGATCGCACTCGATACTTTTATTGTGCGATCGCGCACTTGGGACAGACTCAAATTTGAAGTCGAGTATTCGCTGCAAAAGGGTACGACAGCCAATAGCTATATTATTCAAGCTGACAAAACAGCTTTGTTCGACCCGCCGGGGGAATCTTTTACTGAAAATTACCTGGAATTTTTGCAGCAACGGGTGGACTTGACCAAGCTAGATTACATAATTTTAGGGCATTTCAATGCTAACAGATTAGTAACAATTAAAGCTCTGTTAGAATTGGCTCCTGAAGTAGCTTTGGTTTGCACCAATCCAGCAGCAATTAGTTTGCGAGCCGCTTTTCCCGACCAAGAATTAAACATCATGATCGTTCGGGGAGAAGAAACTCTCAACTTAGGAAAAGGTCACGCCTTAAAATTCATTGCGACTCCGACTCCCCGTTGGCCTGATCAACTTTGCACCTACGATCCGCAAACTCGAATCGTGTTCACTGACAAACTATTTGGAGCTCACGTTTGCGGCGACCAAGTATTCGATGAAGGGTGGAGCGTTTACAGCGAAGATCGGCGCTATTATTACGATTCCCTGCACGCATCTCAGGCAAAACAAGTGCTGACCGCAATGGATAAATTCGCCGATTTACCAGCAGCATTTTATGCTCCCGGTCATGGCCCGATCGTCCGTTACGGCCTTAATGAACTGAGCAATTTGTATCGGGAATGGAGCCAGCAACAAAATTCAAAAGACTTGACAGTTGCTTTGATTTATGCTTCTGCTTACGGAAATACGGCGACTTTAGCGCAGGCGATCGCCAAAGGAATTACGAAAGCCGGCGTTGCGGTAGAAAGTATCAACTGCGAATTTGCCGAACCGGGAGAAATTAAAGAGGCGATCGAGAAATGCGCGGGATTTATCATCGGAACTCCCACGCTAGCAGGACACGCTCCGACGCAAATTCAAACTGCTTTGGGAATAGTTTTATCTACCGCAACTAAGAGCAAATTAGCGGGGGTTTTCGGTTCTTTTGGCTGGAGTGGAGAGGCGATCGACTTAGTGGAAAATAAGCTGAAAGATGCCGGCTATCGAATTGGATTTGAGCCGATTAGAGCCAAATTTAAGCCTACGGCGGCGACGATTCACGAGTGCAAAGAAGCGGGAACGGATTTTGCTCAAGCTTTGATTCGATCGCAAAAATTGCGGGCACCGAAACCGCAGTTAGCAGCGGGTAGCGATCGCACTGAACAAGCCGTAGGGAGACTCGTCGGTTCGCTGTGCGTACTCTCGGCGAAGCGGGGGGATGTTAGCAGTGCGATGCTGGCTTCGTGGGTGTCGCAAGCAACGTTTAATCCGCCCGGTGTGACGATTGCGGTGGCGAAAGATCGATCGATCGAAGGTTTGATGTACGCCGGAGATAAATTTGTGCTCAATATCTTAGCAGAAGGGCGACAGTTGCGGAAGTATTTCATGAAAAACTTTGCTCCGGGAGAAGACAGATTTGCCGGAGTCGAAACAATGGAAGCTAGCAACGGCTGTCCGGTTTTGACTGAGGCTCTAGCTTATCTCGAATGCGAAGTGATAAGTCGGATGGAATGCGGCGATCACTGGGTAGTTTATGCCGCGGTTGAAAACGGTCATTTGCTAAAAAATGACGGAGTGACAGCGGTGCATTACCGGAAATCTGGGAGTCATTATTAAACTACAGCTAGGACACGGCAATGCCGTGTCCCTACAAATACATCGAAGTTTTTATCTGCGTTCATCCGCGCTCATCTGCCCTCATCTGCGGTTTAAAAACCGATTTACTTGTCCTCAGCAGTCTTTTCCGGCCACAGATAAATAGCGCCAGAAATCAAAGTTAAAGCTACAGAAACCCAAAAAGCAATTAATGTGGGAAAATTCCACGCTTCAGACAGAGGAGCAATTAAAAGTGCGATCGCCACAATCTGACTTACCGTCTTCAACTTCCCCCAAATATTAGCTCCCGAAATCGTAGTTTTATTAACACGCCACCCCGCAATTGTCAACTCCCGACCAAAAATCAAAAACACTCCCCAAGCCGGGATTTTCCCCAACTCAATCAATACCAAAAGCGGCGCGAGAACCAACAATTTATCCACCAAAGGATCGAGAAACTTACCCAAATCCGTAATTTGATTCAGCTTCCTAGCCAAATAGCCGTCCAGCCAATCAGTAGCCGCAGCTACCACAAAAATTGCGGTGCAAATCCAGCGGCTTTGCGCGCTTGGGTCGTACAAACCGTAGAGCAGAAAAGGCACTCCCAGTAAGCGAGAAAACGTAATCAAATTAGGCAAATTCATAATAGCAAGAAGTTCGGCAACGCGCAGTGTAAGGGATTTAACGGATGTAACAGATATCAGGAAGAAATCAGAAGTCGATCGCGCAATTGATTAACTGTCGATCCAGTTCTATGATATAATCTCTGCCGTAAGATTGATTTTCTAATCCTTGTACCAGATTTTCTGGCAGGTCTTGGGCAATTTCACTGCTACAGGAACCAGCAGCTAAAGCAATAGTTGCTACTGTATCGACATCACCCGAAAAAGCAATGCAATCTTGGAGCAGTTTGCTCATACTATCATTTCGCATAACCGCAGTAATAGCTGCTCTAACACAGACCAAACCTTTAACGCTGACTTGTCCTTGCCAAGGTATCGACCACTCACCAGGTACGTGCTTTTCTAGAAAATTCCCCAAATTTTTCTTTAAACCTAGCTGATAAATAAAGTAATGGGACATCAAAGCTGCTGCTATAGCTGCTTTAATGCCATCAGGACTGTTGTGAGTAATGGCAGCTTGAATGGTAGCATTTTCGATGACTTTTTCAATAGTAGGAAAAATGCCGATCGGCCCGGCTCGCATCGCCGATCCGCTTTTATCGCTAGCGGAGTGAATTTTTTCTAAGAATTCTTTTCCGTCTTGAACTTGTAGCAAAAAATTGTAAAATTTGCCAGCATAACCAAATCGCCGATCGCGGTGAAAAGCTGCAACAAATTTGCTGGCTAGAAGTTCCGGTGTCCAAGGTTCTCGGCTGACGATCGCTTCTGCGACTGCTAAACTCATCTGCGTATCGTCTGTGTAACATCCAGGCTGGATGTCGTGACGGGGATGCTTTATGTAACCGTTGAGATTGTTGTACAATTCGATCGTCTGCTGGTCAACAAATTCAAAACCAGCACCGTAAGCGTCACCAATCGCTAATTCTATTAACATATATTTAATCCGTTTCCAACTATTTCATCCCCTGTTTTTTCCTAAAATTTAAAATCCAAAAACAACCCAAAACAGCAAGTCTATTAACACGCACCGTTTTTACTGAACACGACCCCAATTGTTTTGCAAATCAGAGTGATGTCGTAGACAACAGACCACTTGCCCTGATAGGCGAGATCCATCTGCACAATATCGTTAAAGTCTTTAACTCCAGACCGTCCGTGGACTTGCCACTCCCCAGTCAGCCCGGGTTTTACATTTAAACGTTGCCAGTGAAAATCGTCATAGGCAGCAACTTCATCAGGAGTGGGCGGTCGAGTTCCCACCAAACTCATGTCACCGACTAACACGTTCCAGAATTGAGGCAACTCATCCAAACTCGTGCACCGCAAGAAGCGGCCGACGCGGGTAATTCGCGGGTCATTTTCATTCTTAAAAATGTGACCCTTGGCTTGGTTGTTAACTAAATGTTTGAGATTTTCTGCATCGACAACCATCGATCGAAATTTCCACATTCTGAAATGTCGCCCTTGGAAGCTGCAGCGGACTTGACTGTACAGCAGCGGGCCTCGATCGTCCAACAGCATAGCCACTGCCACCGGCACCGCCACCACTGCAGCAATTGCCAGTCCCAGCAGCGAGCCCAAAATATCGATCGCCCGCTTTACCTTGCTCGTTACCGATCGGTGATGCTGTTGTTTTGATACACAGACTTTGTAAGTAAATACTTGAAAAAATAAGGACAGGATCTCTGATAATGATGATTTCGACGAGGCACCCATCGGAAATTTCATATGATTTGTCTCAACTTTAACGATCTCTTACCTCCATCTTATTAGCCATCCCAAATCTGCAGAACCTGAAATGCTTAGCTTTGCACAATCTTTAAAAACCAATCACACTTTTATAAAGTTTCTATGTATTTTTTATAAAAAAGTATAAAGTGTATGTAAAGTTACGTAAATTTACATACAAAAGTTAGTCCTGGACGCAAAAAAACCTGGTTTCGACTAGGACTCTTCCCGGAAGACAGGGAGGATTCTACTGAGAAACCGGGTTTTTTGCCGTTTAGCGATAAATATCGGTGCGAACATCCCAAGCAAGTGTTAGCGGCTCTAACAATTTTTGCTGGCTGCTAGAGGCGAGTTTGCCTAAATATTCACGAACAACAGAGGCGTGTTCCAGATTCAAACGATAACCCCGTGAGACATCTTCAAAGAAAAGTGGCTCGGCCAAAATTACTTCCCAATCGGGATTTTGCCTTGACTCCTCGGCCAACAGCATGAAATCTTCCTCCGCAGGCACAAGTCCCGCCGGCAAATTTCCTTCCAAAATCCGCAGAATTCGGGGTTCGCAGGTACGGGTATTCACGCCCTGGCGTTCCAACAACTGCAAAATTTCCTGAAAGCTCAGAGTTTCCTGGCCCAAAACCTGCATTAATTCCCACAGCAGAAAAAAGTCGCTGTACTGCTGCTGCGACACATCCAAAATTTGAGGATAGAGAGCCAAACTCGCTAAGCCGCAGGCAACTCGACCAATTTTTTGGGGAAAATTTGTACTTGGAGATACAGAATTTAATCCAGAATTGTCAATCTCAAAAATATCTTGATCGACCTGCAATTCCTGGTCTTGAACCACGATCGCATTCGGCAGCTTCTGTCGCAACCAGCGGGCGATCGCAGGCCAAGCACCCATACCCCCCGCACAAATCGCCTGATTAATCCCCGCCGGCGACATTCCCGCGCGGCTAAGCAAAGCATTCAATTCACGGTTCAACTGCTGCACAAAAGGCACTAAAACCAGACTTTCCAAATCTTTGCGCTTCACATCCCAATGCTGCTGGCCAATATCCAAAGCAAAACTTTTTTCATGCTGCAAAATAAATTTTATTTGCCTTGCCGCCTCTAACAATTGCAAACCAAAAGCAGAACCTTGTAACCGCTGCTGCAATTGATAGCGACTCGGCAAATCTGGATGGCCAGGACGTGGCAAATCGATCGACATTCCCCAAGTTTCATTTTTAGCCAACAACTGACAGATAATATCCTGATCGAAAGCATCGCCAGCAAAAGCAAAACTATGGCAAGTAAAATCAGCACGAGTTAAATCTTGAAGATTGGACGGCAACTCAACTAAAGCTAATTCCACCGTCGCCGCCCCAGCATTCAAAATCAAAGTTCCCCCGCTAAAAGACGAAGCATTCAGCGGTGCAGCTTCTTCACCGCCCTTAGCAGAATCCACGGCTGACGACTCGACTTCCATGCCATTTTCCACAGGATTTACAGCAGCAAGCAAAGTGGCGATCGCATCTTCCACCACAAAAATTTGCGAACCCGAAGGCACCAGAGACGCGCCCAAAACAGCCTCCCGCAGATTAAACATATAAACATCAGACCAGCCGGCCGGAGTCCCCAAAATTACACCCTGCAACTCTAAAAGTGCCGCATCGAGAGTTTCTGGCGTCAGTCCCGAAGCCCTACAAATTAAATTAGAAACTGGCAATCCTGCAAAATTCGCCCTTGGTGCAGAATCCAAAATTTCCCCTGATTCGGCAAATTTTTGCCCCTGCTTCCTCGGGTTCAAAGTAGCCAGCAGTGCCCGCACACATTGCAGCGGCAAGGCGATCGAAAAAGCCTGCAAGGGCGACCACTGCAACAGCGGTTCGTACATCCCAGCAGCCTCCGGCTGATAAGGAATGCCCACCTTTAAAGGCAATTTAAAATTTTCCAGTAAAAATTCTCCTGCAGGCAAAGCCTGGGGTCGGAATCCCACCGACTTGACTGTCACCTCTGACCCTGGGCTCCCTGGGGCTGTTTGGGCCAGCACCGCAGCCGAGGGAATCCGATAACTGGCGTCTGCTGCCCAAGCCTCAGCCTGCGAAGCTTCCCAGTAAATCGGGTGCAACTGGCCACTGGTACGATCGAGCAAAGCCGCAGACAGCCCACTGGAACCGAAATCAATGCCCAAATACCAGCTAGAATTCCGGCGTTCTGGGGATGGGGCGATCGCACCTGCTGCAGAATGCCCAGCCGAGTCTTGCTGCTGTGTCCCGGCAAACTCCCTAAAATCAGTTTTCTCCTCAACAACTCCTGCTTTACTCTCTGTCGAAATCAGGTTTTTTTTTTACTTTCTGGAGGAGTCGATCGCACTTCGTTGGTTTCGGCAGTTTCTGGAGGGGGAGAATCAGTCAAAGGTCGCTCAGTCTCGGTCAAACTAGCCAAAATCTCGTCTAGCGTCAAATTCGACTCGTCTTCCTCCGCAAACAAATCATCCTCAAGTTCGTCTTCCAAAACAAAAGGTTCATCATCAGAGGAGAGTTCCAACACATCGGAGAACAAATCCTCCAGCGTGCCGAGTTCTTCCTCTGCCGCCTCCGCAAAGGGATTGTTTGCAATGCCTTCGGGGGAACTCGCCGATAAATCCAAGCTGTTAGCGACTGAGAAATTCGATCGCCCGAAGCTAGTATTTTCCAATCCCTCCAGATTGTAGAGGTCCGCCTCCAAAAGTTCCAGAGTATTGTTGTCCAAATTTAGAGATCGATCGAGGTCATCTTCTAATACCTCGACCGGCAGCAAATCCTCGTCCGGCGAAGCTTGGATGTACCCATCATCGAGCCGCTGCGAGGATGAGTCGAACTCGCCAGTTTGAACGTCACCGGCACTCGGCACACGGGACTCGGCACTGGGGCGGTTTGGGCTAATTTCTGCAGGCGTTCTCACCGGCAAAGCTGCTGATTGAGGCACAGTAGCGCCGAACTGCTCGCCTTGGTTTTGAGCCGTTTCTAGAGTTTCTCGATCGTCCGCGTCAAGTTGCACCTCGGCGGTTGAGGCTGGTGGTTCTGAAACTTGAGGTACTGTTGATACTTGCGGTTCAAATAAATCGGCACTATCTAAAGTTAGAGGCTCTACAGAATTCCCCATTACAAAGTCTGAATCTTCATCTACTAAAATCTCTTCCAGAGATTCGCCTTCCTCTAGCAGATTTACAAACAAATCTTCGGTCATTTTTAGCGATTCGGCAGTTTCCTGATCCGTCGCCGCTTGATATTCTACGCCTTCAGTTTTTGTCTCAATTACAGTGTTTTCTACCGGGAAACTTTCGATTTGTAATTCTACTTCAGGAACCGCTTCTCCCGCAAACAAACTTGCATACAAATCCTCAATCTCTTCTTCGGTTTCTGTTAACCTATCCTCCGAGTCACCGCCAGTAAATCGAGTTGTATTTCGAGATGTTTCGGGTGTAGAACCCAACAAATTATCTTCCAACTCCGGGAGCAAAATTGGGGATTGAATGCGATCGCGATCGCGCCTCAACTGTCTGAATTGCGGAGAAATTTCTGTACCGGCGTAGGGAAATCTGTCTTGTTCTCCGAATTCGCCGGTGCGAATTTCCTGCACCGAGTCTCCTGTCTGAGTCTCTGCAGTATTTGAAGGGGCGGGAGCGACAGAAGAGCGATCGGCTGCGGTTGGGGTGACGGTTTCGTTTGCTAAATCGATCGGTTGTTGAACGTAGGAAGACGCTTCTCGCCCCAACTGTGAGGCCAAGTGGTTGACCAAAGCCGCGAACATCGCCTCGCTCTGCTGGCTCAAACCGTACATATTTTCGAGTTCTTGTCTCAAGGAAGCTTGATAGCTTTGCAGATTTGCTTGCAAAGCCTCGAACACGATAGCCATCCGAGAATCGAGACTCATCAGCAGACTGTCAGCATGAGATTGGAACAGTTGCATTTGCTCCAACCTCTGAGCCGGCGTCAGCAGCGGGTGCTCTTCTGAGGTTTGTGGGTTAAGTGTTACGTCAATAGCCGATTGTTCATCAGGCCCACTGCCCAAAGAGTATGGTACTGCGCTGCTTTGCAATAACTGATTTTCTAGGGAACTTAGAATTTGGGAGAAATCGCTAGTCAAGGTTTCTTCCAAGCGGGCAGTCAGTACCTGCAAGAATTCAGCAATGATTTGCTGTTGGTTGGCTTGTTGCTGAGCTAGGGATTGTTGCTGCTGCCGTTTTGCTTCTAGCTGTTTGATTTCTTGAATTAGAGCTTGCTGCTCTTGCCGCAGAGCTTCTATGTCTTCTTGGAGCGGCCCTGTCAGGCTGGAACGCAGGTGGCTGATTTCTCCGGTTACGGCAAGCATGATTTGCTCTGCGGCTGAGGGGCCAGGGGCGGGCAGAGGCACTTTGGGTACTGGAACTGGTTGCGGGCGGACATTTGGGCGGGCGGGGGCCTTTGGGGCCGTTAGCTTTGAGTCTGAGGAAACCAGATAAGCGCGAACTCGCTCTAAAAGTTGGCGCTGGTGGACAGTATCAATCGAACCCGTCCAAGGCAAGCGGGGTGCGGGCTTGCTGAGTACCTCGTCTATCTCAGCAATCAGTGCTTGAATTTTGTACTTCTGAGAATTCAAGGGCGGAACCTCTGGGAATGCGGCTTGGGAGAAACTTTACCGAAAAAAGACTCAAGTCAGGCGACAGCGATGCCAATAGATAGAATAATCTGAATGGGAGTCCGTCAATCGATTTTAGATTTGAGATTTTAGATTTTAGAATTGAAGCATTGACCCGACGGATAAATTTGGGGGTTCCTTTATCGGATACAGGTTTTTTATTTCTGGACGGATGAATCCGGGGGGTTGTATCCTGGATGCTTGATTGTCAATTACTCACTAATATTTTATGGCAACTGTTAATTAACGTTTTGTCTTCGGATAACTTCTATTGCCTTTGATAGGTTAGCCGGTACTTCCGCACCAAATGCCCGCTTCTATCAATTGCAAGTGCTTTCAAATTATGCGGCTCAGGGGCGAGTTTCCCTGCCCGGAGGCTGATTCCTGCTCGTAAGAGCTGCGCTCCCGAAGAACTTTTGCCTTCACCCGCTTAAACGGCTGACCGCACACTGTCATCGCGAGTTTCGTTAGCATGGCGGCGCGCCACTGTCTCTTCATCTTTCACCGACTTGGAAAAAACCTCAAACAATTTTCGATTTGGGATACCGAGATGCGGGATTGTCCCTGTGTACTGGGTTTGAGTAACCTTTAATTATAGCCTTTTATATGTATTCATGGCTAGATACTAATGGTACAATAATCTTGGGGTAGCAGAAAAGTTTGCTGGGAAGTGGGTGGGTTTCGATCGCCAAGAGCGCCAGTCTTTAGGCTCGCAATGGCTGTGGATTTTGCAGATTTTGCTGACATTGGCCAGGTTTTAGGCAGTTGCTCGGATTTGGGATCTGTCTACCGTGCTTCCAGGCTTGTGATCGTGGATTCGGCCTTCTCGACAGCAGGGCCGACTGACAACAAATCTCTCAGCAGTGTTAAGCTTATCTTCGCGAAGTGTTTTCAAAGGTAATTCGATCGGCTCAGTCGTTTGCCACATTGCTAAAATTTTGTTAATAAAATTTTCTCAGTGGTATATATCTAAAAAATTATGGTATATTCTTTAGTTTCTAGCTCCCAATCAGAGCTTGAGGCTATTAATTCCCATATTGAGCCTTTGACCGCAAAACTTTAGAGGTAAAATTGCCGATTTTAGATCCTTGTTTCTCAAATCTTGAATCTCAAATCGAATGACTCGGCTGCAAGCTATTTCTAACTGCCCAGCGCAGCTCAAGCGCATAAATTAAAATGATGGCCTCATGGAAGACCGCTTTAACACCCGAGATCCGCAGTCCAATATAAATCAATTGATAGTTTCTACTCCTTTTTTTGCAGGCTTGCCCGATCCTGTAATTGAGAGAGCAACTCTCCACATCGTTACCCGCAGTCATCCGGCAAATCAAGTGATTTTACTCGAAAATGACTGGGGAACATCAGTGTATTTTATATTGGATGGTTGGGTGAAAATTCGCACCTACAACCTAGACGGAAAAGAAGTAACACTGAATATTTTAGGGAAAGGAGAATTGTTCGGGGAAATGGCCGCGATCGAAGAAGCACCGCGATCGACAGATGTGATCACCCTAGCCCCGACACTGATCGGCAATATGCCATCTCAGGATTTTGTGCAGCTCATTCATACCGAGCCGCTAGCAGGCATTCGGCTAGCTCAACTGATGGCCAGACGCCTGCGACAAGTCAACCGCCGCCTGCGTTTGCGAGAGTCCGACAGTACCTCGCGAGTAGCAGATATTCTCTTGTTTTTGGCCGAGGGGCAAGGCAAAAAAATCCTGGAAACAGGAGGTACAGAAATACCGAACCTGCCACACAGAGAATTAAGCAGCCTCAGCGGGCTGGCTCGCGAAACAGTAACGCGAGTGCTGAGCAAGCTGGAAAAAAAAGGAACTATTCAGCGCGAACGTGACGTTTTGTGCATTCCTGACCTGCACGCCTTAGAGCGTCTGTTAGTCTAGAAGTATCAGAGATTGCTAATTTGAATTAGATTCAAAAGCACTCTCTGTTAACTAATTGATATGAATGATTTCCCGCAGGAGGTAAAGCTGTGAGTTTTAAGAAAATTTTCGCCGCCTTAGATGATTCTGAACTGGGCCACCGCGTCTTCACTCAAGCTTTAGAATTAGCTCTGAGCGATCGCGCCCAGGTGATGCTATTTAACTGCGTTACTGTCAACACGCTGGGCGAGACGGCAGTGCCAATTCCGGTAGATTTGGGCATGAATGTCGAGCTAATGAATCAAGCTTATCAAGCTCAACGTTTGCGACTGGAAAACGAGGAAAAACAAGCTTCGGGTTTGCTGAAAAATTACTGCGACGCCGCAGCAAACAAAGGATTGCAGGTGGAATATGACTGCAAAATGGACGGCGATCCGGGGCATTGTATCTGTGAAGCCGCCGAAAACTGGGGCGCAGATTTAATAGTGTTGGGGAGGCGTGGCCGCACGGGGCTCGCAGAAGCTTTCCTCGGCAGCGTCAGCAATTATGTCGTTCACCACGCACCTTGTTCGGTTTTTGTAATTCAGGAAGCCAATTGATTTTAGATTTTAGATTTTAGATTTTAGAATTGAAGCATTGACCCCACGGATAAATTCGGGGGCTCCTTGATCGGATACAGGTTTTTTATTTCTGGGTCCTGAGTCTGCTTTCGGAATGAATCCGGGGGCTTGTATCCTCGATGCTTTCGGTCAAAATCGAAAAATGATGCTGCTGAAAATTTTTGCGGAGAAAATCCATCTAAAATAAGACTTGCGTTCCTACCTAAACCCGGTTTCTGCGAGCAATATTAAATTTGGCGGCGAGGCATCCAAATAGTGAAACCAGGAATCAGCCGTATCGGGCGCAAGTCCCGTAAAATCTAAAATCTAAAATCGGAAAATCGGAAAATCGGGAATCAGCCGCATCGGGCGCAAGTCTCGTAAAATCTAAAATCTAAAATCTAAAATCTAAAATCGGATGAGTGATTTTTTGTCAGCAGATGCTGCGTCTAATTCGGGTAGTTCACCCAGTACAAATAACGAGCCGCAAACCGCCGATATTTCAGCAATGGCTGGCGATCGCACAAATCCAGATCCGGGGAAGCGGCCCTCTGGGGAAGAACCTTTAAGGCTGGTAGAAACGGCTTTTTTGGCAAGTACCGCTAGCTTAATTTGGCTGGTAAATTATTACTTTCCGCTGGGGCCTTTGCTGCGGGTTTTTTTCCCGATACCCATCGCCCTGGTTTACTTGCGCTGGGGCAACCGAGCCGCTTGGATGGCAGCTTTGGTATCGGGTTTGCTGCTGTCGGTACTGATGGGCCCGACGCGGAGCATTTTATATGTGATGCCTTTTGGAGTTATGGGAGTTGCACTGGGAGGACTTTGGAGGCGCAAAGCGAGTTGGTCACTCTCTGTTAGTGTGGGTGCAGTAATTGGTACTGTAGGCTTCTTTTTTCGGTTTTGGCTGCTGTCAGCGTTGGTGGGTCAAGATCTTTGGGTTTACGTAACCGCCCAGGTAACAGAGATGGTGGAATGGGTATTTGTGAAGCTGGGCTGGCTTAATGTACCGAGTTTGAACACAATTGGGGCGATCGCCGCCGGGATGATTTTGGTTAACAATATTGTCTATTTATTTGTAGTGCATTTAGTAGCTTTGCTGCTATTAGATCGTTTGGGAAATCCAATTCCGCGACCACCAAGCTGGGTGCAAGTTTTGATCGATTATGAAGAGTAGTTATTGGGCATGGGGCATGGGGCATGGGGCATGGGGCATGGGGCATTGGGCATGGGGCATTGGGCATTGGGCATTGCTAATTGCTACTAAATAAGTCATGACTAATAAGTAATGACTAATGACTAATGACTAATGACTAATATATCTCTCCTGAAAAGCAAGTCTTGAACAGGCAGGATGCCTGTTCCACAATAATTATTGGAGAGGTGTAATAACTAATGACTAATGACTAATGACTAATGACTAATGACTAATGACTACTGACTAATGACTACTGACTAATGACTAATTTATGATTGGTATTTATACAGAAATCGAACAGGGGCAGCGGTGGCTCGATCGCTATCGGGGACGAAAACCGATATTTGCCTGCGTGTTAGGATTTACCGCTACAGGCTTAATTCCGGGGATTTCAGCAGCAGGAGCAACCCCGCACGATCGACAATTTACTTGTTTAGCCGATGCAGAATTTTTGTATAACGGCCCTCAACCTTCGCCCCAATATCCTTTGCCACCCCTAGAAGCGGGTGCATCACCGGTACTCATATCTCACGCTGTAGTCGAAGCTTTGGAACTTCCGCTTTATCTATTTAATGCTGGTTTGCCCCTCCCACCTCCGGTACCTGCAATTGATTTGGGTGGCACTCCAGCAAAGTGTCTGATTTCTGGGAATGCTTTAGAACTCGAAACAGTCAAACATTTGCTCGAACAAGGATTAATTTGGGGAGCTAAATTGGCTGCTCAAACTAATGGCAGCTATTTAATTTTAGGGGAATGCGTAGTTGGGGGAACGACTACTGCTTTGGGCGTGTTAATGGGTTTGGGTATTGCAGCCGCGGGCAAAGTTAATAGTTCTCATCCTCGCTGCAATCACGCTCAAAAATTGGCTGCGGTGACAGCGGGACTCAATAATGCTGAGTGGAAAATTGGCGGACAAAACAGCACTCCCCTAGAATTGGTAGCGGCGGTGGGCGATCCGATGCAAATAGCGGTGGCTGCAATGGCGATCGCCGCGAGTCGGACTTGCGGGGTGCTTCTAGCCGGGGGGACGCAAATGCTGGCAGTATACGCTTTGATGCAAGCCTTAGCCCATGAATATGCTCTGCTATGGAGTCCCAAACAAGTTGCGGTGGGGACTACGCGCTGGGTAGCCGAAGACCCTACAGGAGACACTGTAGGACTTGCTAATGATATCGGCGGTGTACCTCTGTTGGCGGCGCAGCTAAATTTTGCTGGATCTCGCTACGCGCAACTGCAAGCTTACGATCGCGGCTATGTTAAGGAAGGTGTCGGTGCGGGAGCGTGTGCGATCGCCAGTGGTCTGACTGCAAATTGGACTCCAACTCAACTCCTTCAAGCTGTTGAAGCTTTAGCCTCGCGGTGTGAAATTCAACATTAGAGAGTCCTGGAGGCAAAAAACCAGGTTTTTACTGAAAATATTGGGGTTTTGCAGCGACGAATACACTCGCAAACCGGGTTTTTAGTTTTCTGTGCGTCTAGGAATGTTAGGAATTAAACATTAAAAATTCAGATGCGGCGATCGAACTGCGAACATGGTTGTGCTGCTCACCCAGCTTCCTTTTTGCTGAATAATTATATCACTTTTTCGAGCATTTCTGATTTTAGATTGACAGAATTTTCTACACAATATCTGGCTTTGATGCAGTATTCCCCTTGCTAATTGCGGGAGCTAAAAAACTCTATGCAATAAATCTATAAGTAGACGAGCATAAATCAACGCAACTTGTATTTTTTTTTAATTACTACCGATCCCCGCTAGCAATATTTAATTAGGCCCGCCTAGATGTTGCGAGTGCATTCTTTTGGAGAGCAACTGTTCTTCCAAGGCGGCAATTCGATTGTAAGCTGCTGTTAGCTGAGCTGTTAAGCGCTGGATTTGAATCTCGGCGCTCAGCTCTTTTTCCAGGCTTTGAGAATTCTTGTCGAAGTAGCTGTCATCTAACAGTATGTCTTTGTGTTCGAGGAGGCCGTCGAGACTGCTGTAGCTTTGATAGGGCGATGTTTGGTCATTTCCTACCGTTCCAGAGCGATCGTTTCTCTGTTGCTGGGTCAGCTTCGTCTCTTTGGCAGACTCCAAGAGCTTTTCATTGAGGTTTTCTATGAGTTTGTAGAGGGCCTCGACTTGTTGGCTCAATACTGTAACTTGCTGGCGGAGCGCTTCCATACAATCATCCTTTGGCTCGTAACTTATATCTTTACATTTTAGGTAAATCTTTACATAAGTTGGATTTATCACTAAATTATTTAATTTTTGACGTAATTGTTGTGTTCCCAATCCTGACGGTAGATTTAGGGAGCCAGCTTGAAGATAATCGCTCGCCATTGGTGAGTCGATTGTAGATTTTAGATTTTAGGTTTTACATAGTCTTGGACACAGGAACCGGGTGGGTTAACCCCCATACTTCGTTCAAACCTTCAATCAGAGTTAAAACCTCGGGTTTCTGAGACTCGGATCGCAGAGCGTCCTATTAGATTGACTTCGCTCTCGCCAGTGCTTTCAGGATTCAGATGAGTGGATTTTTAGTTTTTTTAGTTATTAAGCTGTCACCGATTTAAAAAGGATTTTTTACTTCGGTTGTGTAAAAAGCGTCATCCAACGGCAAATGGCAGCGCTCTCGTTGTTTCGTTATAGTGACATCCTCCCACACCAAATCAAAGATTATGGTATGGGCTTCCCAACATCACTGTTGGAAGATTTCCTAGTTCTTCCCTTGCGGGATTTCGCCTCTGACGCCGACTGACTTTCGTCAATCCCCGGCAGACCGACTGCATAGGCATTTTCTATTCCGCAAAGTCCTTGCGTACTAATGAGTTCTAAACCACGCAACCTAATAACTTCGGATGCTGCGTGATCTCTATCGGTTTGATATCCGCACTCACCACATTTATGAACTCGTTCGGAAAGCTCTTTTTTACCCGTATGTGTGTTGCACTTAGGGCAAGTTTGAGACGTTCCATCTGGATTGACGCGACAAAAATAGATTTGATGCTTCTTGGCGACCCACTCCAACAGATTGAGAAATTGACCAAAAGCAGCATCCAAGGTATGTTTTCTCAACATCCCCCTGGACATCGCTTTCAAGTTCAAGTCCTCAACAAAGACCATCCCAATACCTTCCTTGGTACACAGATGGTTAGCCAGTTTAAATTGCCAATCCTTCCGAACTCTAGCAATGTGGTGGTGGAATCTGGCAACCTTGATTCGAGCTTTCTCACGGTTCTTAGAACCCTTTTTCGTTCGGGCATACTTACGTTGCAGCAATTCCAGCTTGCGGTACAAGGATGTCAGGAATCGGGGTCTAGCAATAAACTCTTTATCCGAGGTTGTCAAAAACTTGGACAGTCCCAAATCGATACCCAGCGCATCGACCTGCGGTTGAGCGTCAGGTATCGACATATCAGACTCAATTGTCACTACAACTTCCCACCTATCAGCTTTCCTCAATACCCGTGCTTGCTTAACCACAAACCCCTCTGGGATAGGTCGATGCAAGTTGATAGGTATCTTCCCAAGTTTGGGCAAGCTTATCTGCCATCCCGTAATGGGATTGGTTTTGAATTGAGGAAACAGCATGGACTTGATTTGTCCAAACTTCTTGAAGCGAGGAAAGCCAAACCCCCGCGACTGAAAATAATTCCAAGCGTCATGCAATCTACGAATAGTAGTTTGCAGAACTTGAGAAGGGGCTTCGCCCAACAACGGAAACGTTTTTTTCGCTTTAGGAAGTTCGTTCTGTTGAGGGTAATAGGTAGGGAATGGCTTGTCGGCTGGAATGATGTATTCTCTCTCCAGCGAACAATAGTTTAAACTACATTTACGCGAATTGACCCAATCTTTGATTTCTCGCAAAGCGTAGTTATAAACCTTGCGAGAAATTTCCAACCAATGAAGCATCGTTTCTGCTTGGTTGGCGTCGGGATAAATTCGGTAGCAGTAGTTCATTATCAGAGTCATACAGTCAACTCTAACACAGAACTACGGGTCTATAAATCTATACCTGCTACCGATTTCACGCCTGATTGACCGGATAAAATCGGTGTGGGGGAGCAATAAGTCCCACACCATAATCTTTGATTTGGTGTGGGACTTATTGCTCCCCCAGACCCCCTCGAATAGTTAAAAAATGTAACACAGATGCAGTCGATCGCCCCGGCTGGCGAGCGAAACTGGCTCAAAGGAACTTGCAGCACAGAAATTAGGCGTTAAGTTGAGGGAGTTTTCGGCATCGGAAAGCTCGATCGACAAGGTAGAAGGTAAAATCAGGGCAAGACTCAAACAGACTCTCTTAGCAGCAGAACCGAGTACAATGGCTCTGTGTTTGAAAAAGAAATAAAACAAATCGGCGCCAACTACCGGACTCGACAAACAATTATTTCCGGGGCTGTAGAACACAAAACGATTGGTCAATATTTAGAAAAGCGGATTGACAGGTGAAACGAAGGTCTTTGCTATTGGGGGCCGCCACCCTAACTTTAAGTCAATTGGCGGCAGGGTGCGACTCGAAGCCCATTCTCAAAATTCGATCGCTCAAAAACGGTATTCCGGCCCAACTGGTAAGCAAATTTAGGCGCGATGTACAACCGTCTCCGCTTTTACAGGTAACGCAAGAACCACAATTAAAAGAATTATTCGCCCTGTTGCAGGAGTGGAAACGGGTTCCCGAATCAAAAAATCAAGCTAACTTGGTGATGTTGGGAGATTACTGGCTGAGTTTGGCAATTAGGCAAAAATTGATTCAGCCGATCGATCCTGCTAAGTTTGAGAATTGGGAACAATTGCCCGAAAGATGGCAAAAACTCGTCAGGCGCAACGATGAGGGTAAATTAGATCCTCAAGGTAAAGTGTGGGCTGCACCTTACCGCTGGGGAAGTACGGTAATTGCCTATCGAACCGACAAATTTAAGGCTTTGGGGTGGACTCCGACAGATTGGAAAGACTTGTGGCGAGTCGAATTGCGCGATCGAATTTCTCTGCCGGACAGTCCCAGAGAAGTTATCGGTTTAACATTAAAAAAACTCGGCAAATCTTACAATACGCAGCAATTAGATCAAGTCCCAAATCTCAAAAAAGAACTCGCAAATCTGCACCAGCAAGTTAAAGTTTATAGTTCTGATGCTTACCTGCAACCATTAATTTTAGGCGATACTTGGTTAGCCGTAGGTTCCTCTGGAGACTTGCTGCCGCTGCTGCAAACTCAAAAGGATATTGCTTTAGTAGTTCCGGTTTCGGGAACTGCACTTTGGACAGATTTGTGGGTACAACCAGCATCGTCGCGGAATCCAGTTTCTTTAGTGGAAAAATGGATTGATTTTTGCTTGCAGCCTCGGGTTGCTCCTCAATTATCTTTGCTGGCTAAGGCTAGTTCCCCGATAATTGTCGGCATGAAACCCGATAATTTGCCGGAAGCTATTCGCACTAATCCTGTGTTGTTGCCGAATGCTAAGATTCTTGCTGCTAGCGACTTTCTGCTGCCTTTTGGGGATGCTGGTATTGCCCAATATCGATCGCTCTGGCAAGAAATTCGCCAAGTAGTGAAAAGTTAAAATGTAGGGTTCGTCAGTCACCAACCCACAAGCGCCGAGAAAATCATCAAAACTGACGCACCTTAAACCGTAGGGTTCGTCAGTCACCAGCCTTGTGTGTGTAGCAAAGCAACAAACGGCAGTGAAATAACAAACACAACAGCAGGAGCGGAAAGTGTTAGTATTTTAATTTCAATAACAATCGTAATTATAAATCACCTGAGAAAAATCTAATTTTTCTAAGTCCTTAGCACGAATCAAAAAGTTGCCTACTCCATCATCACCCCAACAAATTTCATCATCACTAATCATGTGTAAGACTACAATTTTATGGTCTTGATATTGCGGGCTATACTCACGAGGGTCTGTTTGCGTAAAGTAGCCATATCCCCCTATTTTATGGTGAATGTCGTATAAATTATCATAATACCAATCATTTAATTTGTCATCATCTGCCTCCATTCTATCAAAGAATTGTTTAATTTTTTGTGGTCCCAAAATGTTAGTAATTTGATAGTCTTCTCGGCAAACCCACTCATAGTCAGGACTAAACTGTAAAGCCAAACATTCTTGCGGATTATTCACGTATTTATAGTTTAAAGGTGAAAATCCCTTAACTTCTTGATGCAACAAAAAAGCAAAATCTGTTTGACAATTATTTGTGTCAGTTTCGGAAAAATAGAATATTTTAAAATCTTTTTGGTTCTCCAAATTGTTTAAATCCATGCCATACAAATCTGTGTCACCGATATAAAACTGCAAAATTCCTTTTTTGGGGAAAGGCGCTAAATATGGCACTTGGGCAAAGATTTCCTCAAAATTGAGCTGTGCCAAAAGGTGCATATATTTTCCATCACTATCTTTGGGAAAATCGTAATCTTTCGGCAAGTAAGGCACTCCGCCAAATTTGCTTGACCAGAAATCAGTCGCCTTTCGTTCGTAAGTGATTTTGATAACAGGCTTTTCTGAACTTTCAATTTCTTGGCAAAAAGGTTCTAATTCAGCCGGAAGCTCAAGGTTTTTTTTCATTTTTTTCTACGTATTACAAACCGCATTTATCAGCTCAAATGCACGGTGCGTCAGCTCTTGATTTATCGATTCTCCAGAAAATAACTCGCTTCTGACGCACCCTACTAGAATTCCTTCCGCCCTCCTCGAATACGCGGATTTGAGAGAGATTCTAAATCAATGCGACAGCTAAGCCCATCGTCCTTGCACGAATAAACTGCCAAAGCTGTGCCTTGACGGTTGCAAACTCGCACATTGTAACCGTAGTCCCTGGCGACAGTGCCAAAGTGGTTGACAAACTGATAGCGTTCTATATAATCGAGCAAACTCCAAAGTTGGCGGTTGACTATGAGAATTACCCAAGTATTGCCGGGATCGACAAACCAGCGATCGAGCAATTTGCCGCCAAAGAGTTCTTGAGCTAACCACAGACTCGGCACGCTTTTTTCGGTTTGCGAAAGCGGGGGCGACGGTAAATTAGCAGCGTTGCCAGTCGGGCAGGCTGGCTGCTGGGAAAAGGCCGCAGATTGCTCACCCAGCAAGGCTCCGAGGCACGCAGAAGCCGCAATCAGGAACAAAAATAAACTTTTTGTCAAAATGCCGTGTTTGCGGCGGGAAACTTGATTTTTGTGGCGCATTTTGGGGTAATTCATCATATTCATCATATAGCAAAACCATTTGATTTGTAAACAATGGATTCAATCATCACAAACGTTTCAGGTGGTTCTACATTCACGACTCAAATAGACTTGCTATATTATTAGACAAGATTGTATAAATCATTCATTGATACAGAAACCGCAGATGTAAGGCAGATAAACACGGATAAACGCAGATTAATTTTAAATTACTCGTTACTAGGCTCCAGCCTAGTAATGCAGATCCGGAGGCTCTGCCTCCATGTTTCCAACCGAGGCAGAGCCTCTAGATTTATGTTCCCAGGCTGGAGCCTGGGAACCAGTTAATTTTATTATTCTTCAGTTCGCGGAGGCGGACATTGTTTGTATAGTAGCGGTTTCAACCGCCGACTCTTCTCTTATTTCTGCAAAATTATTAAAATTCCGATCGCTTAAACAATGAAGCAGGCAGACAAACAGTAAAAGTAGAACCGCAATCTAACTCGCTAATAACTTCAACATCGCCGCCCATCATCTGACAAAAACGCTGGCTGATAGTCAGTCCCAAACCAGTACCTCCGTACTTGCGAGTAGTTGAATTGTCGGCTTGAGTAAAAGGTTGGAACAGTCGCTCTTGCTGTTCTTGTGTCATGCCGATGCCCGTGTCCGTCACTCGGAAAATTAAAAAATCTGCATCCAAAATTAACATTTGAGCAACTTTCGGTTGATATTTATTTTTTAATTCTTCACTGGTAATTCTTGCGACAGTAAGCACGATCGTCCCATTAGCAGAAAATTTAGCAGCATTGCTGAGCAAATTCAGCATTACCTGCCGCACTTTCATCAAATCGCCGTGCATCGCACCGATATTGTCAGAACTCAATACTTCCAAAGTATTGCCGTTTTTATCCATTAGCGGTTTGATAGTTGTTATCACCTCCTCGATTAAGCCTCCCACATCGAAGCTTTCGAGGTAAATCTCCATCTTGTCAGCTTCAATTTTGGAAATGTCGAGAATGTCGTCAATTAGGCGCAGCAAGTGTTTGCCAGCAGTGCGAATTTTGTCTAAATCCGAGACTACCTCTAAGTTGCCTAACTCTTCGGCATCTTCCGCTAGCATATCGCTGTAGCCGATAATCGCGTTGAGGGGAGTGCGTAACTCGTGGCTCATGTTTGCCAGAAAAGCACTCTTGGCGCGGTTGGCGAGTTCTGCGGCTTCTTTCGCCAACTGCCATGCTTCCTCAGCGTCTTTGCGTTCGGTGATATCCCGCAGTGTCGCCACCACCGCTTCGACGCTGCCGTCTGTGGCACAAACCGGACTGAGAATATACTCGTAGTCGCGGGTTCCCCAGCTTGCCGTGGGGACAATTACTTCGCCTTTCACGGGCTCGGCTGTGGCAAATATGCTGTCGCATTCTTGGTGAACCCGCTGCATAATTGTTGGCGACCAGCCTAATTCCTGCCAGGTTTTGCCAATCATTTCTCTGGGGTTCATGCCGGCAGCTTGAGCGGCGGTGCGACTGACATAGGTGTATTTTCCCGATCGATCTACTAGAAAAATTAGGTCAAGAGAAGCGCCGAGAATGCCGTCAACTGTTCTGGCGTGTCGGGCTACCTGAGCAGTCATTTGTCTGACTGTGATGGCACCGCGGACTCTGGCGGCGAGTTCAAACCGCAAGAGTTCGTTGGCTTGTTTGAGGAATAGGGTGCGCTGTTCGACTTCTATTTCTAGTTCTGCTTTGGCTTTTTCTAGGGTGAGTTCGGCAAGTTTGCGATCGCTCACATCTGTAGAAATTGTACCGACTGCATAAGCTTTACCTTCGGAGTTGCAGAGGGGAAATTTCAGAGAAATATAAGTGTGCGGGCCGTCGTCTTGAGGGATGATTTCTTCGAGGGTTATGGGCGAGGAGGATTCGAGAACTTTCAGGTCGTTTTCTCGCAGGGCTGCTGCTTTGTCTTGGGGAAAAATATCGCCGTCGGTTTTCCCTGTTATTTGCTCTTTTGCGATGTCGAACAAATTGTCAAAATGGCGGTTGGTGAGCAGGTATTTTCCGTGAAGGTCTTTGATGTAAATTACTGCTGTTGAGTTGTCTAAAATCGCTTGCAGTAGTGCTTCGCTCTTTCGCAGGGCTTTTTGAGTGTTTTGGCGATCGAGTATTTCTGGCTGTAATTCCAAGCTGAGGCGATTTAAGTCTTGCCAAGCTTCCTGGACTAGATTTAAGGCGATCGCACTTTTTTCTAGTTCTGTATTTACCTGCCGCGACTCGTTTGAGACGGAGTTTTCGGGCAATTCTAGGGGTTGGAAAGCGAGCGGGATGTGGGGATTTGCGATCGGGCGTTGGCGAAGGGATCGAAGAGGATCGCCCGCAATTTTTTTATATCGAAAATCCAGCGCTAATTGACCGTCTAAACTGGATTTTTTTGGGAATAAATCGGGGAATTCGCCGAAATTTAAATGTTCAGAAAGGCGATCGAATTTGCGGGAGCACTGCTGCGGTTCGGCGGTGGAGTTAGATGTCCAATTACCGTCTGCTATTGATAAATCCGAGGTAGCGGGTTTTGCAATCCGGCGCGTGACTGTAACTACCAAGGCGAGAGGGGCGGCGACAGACAGTGCCAGCAGCAGCCAATTGTTGCCCCACAAAGTTGCGATCGATATTTCGGGGATGCCCCGCACTAAAATTACAGCGGGTTTTCCGGCTAAATTATTCAGAGATTTTGCTGCTACTGTATAAGCCTGATTCCCTATTTTTATTTGCTGAGCAACTGGTTTGCCATCGGCGGCGCGTGCAGACATCAGTAGCGATCTGTCCATCCACAGTAAGTCGGGCAACTGTTGATTTTTCCTAACACTTTGTCCACTTACCAAGACATATTTACCCTCATTAAGTGGTGCATAAATAGCGTAAAAGCCGACGGCTGAATTGACTATTTCGCTACTGGCAACCATCGGTATTTGGCTCAAATTCCTTCCTAGAAATAAAGCAGCAATAACAGTCTTATTTTTGGCATTTCTTACGGGAATTTCTGAGTAATTAACAAGGACACCTTCGCTCACTCCCGGTTGCAAATTTGGCAATTGTTTCTGATTTTCTGATTGAGCCAGAATTTTGCTGACCGTAATTGGCTCTTTTTTTGCTAATACTTGATAGTCTAGGTTACGAGGATTAAAACTTTGTCTATCTTTGTTGAGATTAACGCTAACAATTATCTTCCCATCTTTCCCCACTAAAGCTGCACTGTGTATTGCTCCTGTTTTGACTTGATTTTCTAGAATTTGCTTGACAGATTTTTGCAAATCTGATATTTTTCTACGGCTGTTGTAAGCTAAGGCTGTTTGGGCGATCGTTTTGCTGTCAGAGGAGTTTTGCAAACGGTCGGCGGCGCGATCTAGTTGGAGATTGTAGTTAATTTCACTAAGGCTCAATTCGGATTTAGCTTGATTTTGCAGTTGATTGCTTCCAACTGCCGATGTTAGCCACAGTGCTGCAGCCGTTAGTCCGACGGGCAAGATTGTTTGTATTGTCAGCAGTCCGATTAGCTGTTTTCTGGTAACAGATAAGTTGTAGGTACACGGCTTGAAAGCTGCTTGCAATCTTCTTTCGGAAGTCGCAACTTTCGTTTGCTGCAGACAATTTGGCTGGCTGTCGTTTAACTGAGTATGAGCCATAGTAGTTGATGCGGGATCGGTTGTAGATGACAGGCGATCAATTTTAGATTTTAGATTTTAGATTTTAGATTTTAGATTTTAGATTTTAGACTTCGGCGTGAGTGCTCAGTTGAACGATTTTAGATTTTATATCGAGTTCGGTTAATCACTAATCATAAAATTGTTGCCTCTCGCCACCAACCCAGCAAGAAAATGACTGGGGTATTCTCCAATAAATCAGTTTCTAGGTGCTAATCAGATTATCTTATTTAGCTGTTTTTACATATACTGTCGGCTCCTATTTAAAGTTTGTTGGGAGCATCCAAATGATTGCTTTCACAGGAGTGTTCGCGGTTAGATGTAGGCTTTGCTGTGCAAGATACTCGCACTCCTCAAAAACGCTTTTTACAAAATCGGGATGCTTCCGCATACAGTCGTAAAACGAAGTAGTTTATCGATCGACTGTATCGTAAATTCCGTTAAACTGAGATGTTGCACCATTCTCAATAAGGTTTTTATGAGCGGGCTCTCCTGCCCAACCCCTACTCCCCACAAAAAATTAATTCTTTGTGGAACAGGCCGGAAAGCCTGTTCTGGAGAATGGTGCAAGATTTCAGGTTAAACCAAAGTTTAGCGTAATTATTGCAACACTTAGATACGCTCGATCGCCTTTTCCCGGCTTCACGTTTTTTTCAATCCCACAACCGCCTGCCTGCTTTGCCACCCAGTCGCTGGTGAGTATCTTTGAGCAAGGTTGGGATGTCTAACTCTTCGGGACACCGGGGCAAACATTCGCCACAATCGGTGCAGCGGTTGCCTTTGCTGCCGGGAAACCAGTGTCCGGCATTTTCAAACATGGCGTAGCGGTATTTGCCAAAGTCAGTCATGTCGCACCCGACGGCGAGATTGCGGAGTCGCAATACTTCGGGAATGTTGATGTTTTCCGGGCAAGGCAAACAGGCATAGCACTGGCTGCATTTGTCGGTTTTCAAAGTGGCTGCAATAGCCGATTCTAGCCGATCGAACGCAGCGATTTCGGCGTTGGTGAGGGGAAAGTCGCGATCGCAATATTTCAGGGGTTGCTCTAATTCTGTGGCATTTGCAGGGCCCACACTCAAAGTCCCAATCCTAGTATCGCTGAGTAAAAATCGATAGTTCAACTCTAAGGGCGACAAAGGCGAGCACAATTGTGCGAGAGTTTCCGGGGGCGTGTAGAGTTGCCCTCCTTTATCTGCCGGGGAAATGATGAAAACGCCCATATCTTTGTCTTTGGCGAGTTCAATTGCCGGGGCGTTGCGCTGAAAAAAATAGTAATAATGCAGATTGACAAATTCAAACAAATCTGTATTGATTGCAGCCAAAATCAGATCCAGAGGCCCGTGAGTCGAAAAGCCGACGTGCCGAATGATCCCATCAGCCAGGGCTTTGCGTACAGCTTCCATGCAGCCTGTGGGCGATCGCACCCAAGCCAAATGTTCCCAAGTATTCAAACCGTGAATTGCCAGACAATCGATATAGTCTAAATTCAGGCGTTTGAGGGATGCGTCGATGCAGCGTTCCATGGCTGCTGCATCCTTGGTTGGGGAAATTTTTGTAGTGACGTGGAGGCGCGATCGATCGACAGACAAACCAGCCGACAGGGCCGCACCGAGATATTCCTCGCTGCAACCATAACCCGCCGCCGTTTCCAGGTGATTGATTCCCTGAGACAGGGCCTGTTGTACAGTCTGACAGGCAGTTTCCTCAGAAGCCAAATAGCGCATGGTTCCCAAGGAAAATACAGACAGGTACAACTCCGTTTTGCCAAACCGTCGATAGCGCATAAAGTTTAGGAAGTTTCGCCTGGGCTGAAGCCGCTTCTCTTAATCAAATCCTCTGGACGGAGGTTTGAGATAAATTCCCGGAAGGCCCGGCGTTCGGCCTCATCAGCATCTCGATCGACAGGTATCGAAGCATCGGCGACGACTTCTTCCATCACCCAGATGGGGCAGTTCGTTCGCAGGGCTAGGGCGATCGCGTCGCTAGGTCGGGCATCGATCTCTTTTTTAACTTCTCCCTGACGGACGATCAGGACGGCATAGAACGTGTTATCTTGCAGCGAGTGAATAACTATGCGCTCCAAGGTAAGACTCCATGACTCTAAAAAATTGACCATCAGATCGTGAGTTAAGGGCCGAGGAGGCTTGTGGCCTTCGATCGCGCTAATGATAGCCTTTGCTTGCTCCTGACCGATATAAATAGGCAAAGCCCGTCGCTCAGTAGCGTCTCTCAATAGGACAATAGGACTGCGCGTGGCTGCATCTAAGGCAATTCCAGCGACTTTCATTTCAATCATTCGATCGGCCTCATAGAATTAAGAAACTGTAAGGCAGTAGAGAACTTGGACATAAAGATCACCTAAATCCAGTATGACTTGATCTTCGCCGGAATCTGCAACTGATCTGGGACTCTCGATTTTAGATTTTAGATTTTAGATTTTCGATTGACTCCGGGGGAGAGGGGACGGCAAAAGCTGCTGCGTCTGGTTTGTGCCTGTGGTTTCATGTAAATAAGCGATCGACTACGGAAAAATACTTATGTTTACAGGACTAATTCAATCTCTCGGAAAGCTGAAGTCGCTAGGCAACGATTATTTCCAAATTTCCTGCACATCAAACAACTCCTACCAGATTTTACAAGATTTAGCCATTGGGGACAGCGTAGCCGTGGATGGAGTCTGTTTGACGGTAGTGGAAGTTCTGCCGCAAGGTTTTGTCGCCGTCGCTTCCCCAGAAACTCTCCGCCGCACTACTCTGGGATCATTCCCCGATGCTTTGGTGAACCTAGAAACCTCCCTGCGCGCCGGTAGCAAATTGGGGGGACATTTTGTGACGGGGCACGTAGATGCGATCGGCACTTTAGCAACATCAACCCAAACCGCCAACGCTTGGGAGATGCGGTTTACTGCCCCACCAACAGCAAATTCGGGATGGCAACGTCAAATCGCACCTTACATCGTCTCCAAAGGCAGCATCGCCGTCAACGGCATCAGCTTAACCGTGGCAGATTGCGATGCTGACGGTAATTGGTTTGAAGTTGCTGTCATTCCCCACAGTTTTGGTGAGACAAACCTCAGCTATTTGCAACCAGGAAGTTTAGTAAACTTAGAAGCAGATATTCTCGGCAAATATGTCGCCAAATTTCTCCGTAGCGGCTCAAAATCCCATCCCGAACCGTGGGAAGAAACCCCCACAATCAACAGTTTGGGAACAATTACACCAGAATTCTTAGCAGAACACGGATTTATTTAATCGTAGCCAAGATCATCAAACTCGGCGGTTGGAACCGCTACTATACAAACGAAGTCCGCCTCTGCAGACTAAAGAATAAATTTGTCGGGTGCGTCAGCAGCGAAATTATTATATCAATAATTGATTCTTCAAAGCAGACGCACCCCACTAACTCTTAATTCTCTCTGTGATCTCTGCGCTCTCTGCGGTTCAATAATCCAACTCTATTCCTCAACAAAATTGTTTTTCTCCCAAAACAATCCCGCAGCAATTCCCACCTGAGAAACTAAAAACAAAGCAGCAATTAATAGCTTTTGAAAGCCCGGTGCGTGGAAAAATGGATAAGTTAGCAAATTCAAATAAAATGACGGATGTTGTAGTTTCCCATTAGCCCCGCGTTTCGAGATCATTTGCTGAAACAAAAAAGCACCTCTACCATAATTGAATTGCTGTTTCCAAAATTTGCGAAGAGTTAGTGCGTGTGAGTGATAAACTATAACTTCGGGAGCGTAAATTGCGACATTGCCCGAATGCAACCACCGATCGCAAAATTCCCGGTCTTCTCCAGCCGCCAGAGAAAAAGCCGTGTCAAACCCGCCGATTTTTTGGAAAGCTTCAGCGGGAAGGGCAAAATTGTTAGAAGTAAAAAATTGCGCGCGATCGCCAATAGCATTATAGTAGCTGTAAAGGTAATCGATCAGTTGCTGGCTGGCAGTAGAATAAATGTTATCCGGCAGCGCGTTTACAGTTCGACCTCCGATTAAGCAATCTGGTGTTTCCACAAATCGCTTTTCCAGATTTTGCAGCCAATCTACCCCCACAGTACAGTCATCGTCTGTAAACACTAAAAATTTGCCTTCTGCGGCAAAAGATCCAGTATTTCGCGCGGTTGCAGGGCCGGAGTTTGGTTGTGTCAGAAGGGTGATATTTAGCTGATTTTGAAAAGGGGCAATTGTATTTTCTACAGAGATTTCGGTGCTATCGTTGACGACGATAACTTGAAATTTATCGCGCGGATATTCAATTTCCACAAAAGACTGAATACACGCCGCTAATTTATCGGGGCGATTGTAGGTCGGAACAATAATTGAAAATAGAGTTTTAGCTTGGTTCATGGTAACTAATAACTTTTAATTTTTCAAGCGATATAGCACCGACTCAGTATTAAAATCTTTACCGAAAACTGGTTGCAGCGGGCCCTGGGCACTTGTCAGCCAAGATAAAGCTTTTCTGGTAGCTGAGTCTGTCTCAGTCAGGGGCCCGAATCCCACAGTCCTAATTTTATTTTGCCGCAGGTTGTCAATCCATTCCGAAAGTTGATCGGCTCTAAACGGCACATATAAGACTTGTCTGTCCAAATTTCTCCCGTAAAACAGGTAGCTGCGCGAACTTAAAAAGAAGCCTATTCTTTCATCTGCTACTGTATTTTTATCAATATATTCGTAAATACCACGATACAGTTCGGTACGTGCAATATCTCGCTTTTCCCTCCAATGACCAATTACTATCAATCCTATACAGACACCAATTATTACTAGGTAAATCGATTTTTTTCGGGTAGGAAATAGATGATTCAGCCATCCTAAGCCCGGATTGATTTTTAACCATATCGCAGCCAGAGTCAGTGACACAATATAAAATATCGGATATGGTAATATATATTGCCAACTGGGGCGTAATATTGCTCCGATAGTATTAATACCTTCTATGGGGCTAGACTTCAAATTGTCAATCAACAAACTCCCCCAAACAATACTATCTCCGGTGAAAGAAGCATTTTTAATATAATCAAAAATTGTGTTGCTAGTAATACCCAACAAACCACTAACCAAAACCACTATCAGAACAACTAGATTTGGAGTTTTCAAGAGAGTTGCTGTAGCTGCTGCGGCGATGGCGAGTACGCTTAAAAAGGGAAATCCGTATCTGAGGTTAAAACCGAGTATAGGGCTGAGTTTACCGATCGCCTCTCCGACAGTACCGGAGGTGTAAGGTGTAATTAGATACAAAATTCCTGTGCTGGCGAGAAGTATAATTAAAATAATATTATTTTGATTAATTATTCTGGTTTTACCCTGGATAAAAGCTAGAGGCGCTGCCAATACCTGAAGCGCGATCGCCAGAAAGGGCAGTTGCAATCTAATGATAATTTGTAAGCCGACAGTTTGCCAGTGGGAAAATTTGCTGGGATTAAATTGAGCTGCTAAAGTGCTTTGCCAAATCTTTAGAAGTGGCGAAGCGGGCGGCTGCTGTACCGGAGGTGTTGGAGACGGTAAACGAACAGGCTCTAAGGGAATTTTAATATCGCCGACTTCGCCGACAGGATAATTGATTTGCAGCAAGTTTCTCACATACCAAAAACCTCCTAAAAGCAAGCAACAAGCTATGCCGCACAGTAAGACTGGTTTGAGAAAGTGGCGAATTCTAAAATTTGCTGGTGTGGATTTTTTATTAACCGCGAATCTTTTAAGTTCTAATATGGCTAATCCTCCTAAAAGTGAGGCTGCATAGACTATTCCAGTGATTTTTATTCCGGCTAGCATTCCTGTGGCTGCCAGAAATAGGGAAAGTTCGGATTGCGATCGGCTGTTATGATAGGATAAACCTAGATACAAACCGACTGTAAATATTGCAGCTAGCGGTAAGTCTGGGTGAATCGTGTTAATTTGGTTCAGCATCATTGGTACTGTCAATACTAAAGATGCTGCTGCCATACCGTGAAGTCGCGTTGCTCCAAATTTTACGCTCAATAGATAGACTGCAATTCCCTCAATTACCCACGCAATTAGCAGGGGAAAAGTGGCTAAAAAATCTTCTCCGAAGGGAAGCACACACAAAGCAGATAAAACGTGCCAATTGTAGGGGTAAACTCGTGCTTGTTCTTGTTCAAAAATCCAATTTCCGGCGGCATCTAATAAGGTAAATGAATGGGTTTGATACCATCGGGCGATCGCAGGTAGGTGAAACCACAATGAATCATAATTGGTTGTGGGTTTGGTTGCCAGAGTTTCCAACAGCACAACTCCTGCAACAGCGGTGGCAACAATAATTAGGGATTCTGATGGGCCCAAAGGTTGCTTGAGTTGGGGAATCGGCCAGCGCGAGAAGGTAAAAGTTTTGTGGTTTTTGGTATAAATCAGGATGAAGCCGATCGCACAAATGAGAATTTCTGCTATAATCACCGCAGTAATATTTAGTCGATCTGCACTTCCTAAAATCAAGCCGATACAAACTTGTGCAATACTCCACCCTGTCAGGAACACAAGGAGAAAATGGGGAAATGAATAGTTATTGTTTTCTTTCTGATTCTCGGCCGCCAGAGACAAGCTTAAGGGAATCGGCCCGACTACAATAATCAGAAATAAAATTAATTCCCACAAATGCTGCGCTATTAGCATAAGCTGCAAGTTACCATTTTTTATCAGTTTTTCATCGTTACCGGAAAGAGCCTGGTAACGATGAAAAGCAACGATCTCGCGAGCTCGTTGCACAAAACATTAATTTTCTTGTGGGGTGCGCTTTTCGACCGCTCCACAAGAAAATTTATCTAGCCAATCCCCAATTTTTACCTGTTAGCTTGCTTCTGAATTTTGGGTTTGACGGCTTCGGCATCTTTGGGCTTAGAAGTATCAGCTTTTAAGAATTCCGGGAATGGCGGCTGGAGGTTGTGAACTTCGATGTCCATTCCCAGCGGCAGAGGTGGAAGCTGGGGCAGATCGTTTTCCCAATCCTTGAGTGAGCTAGCGGTTTGTATTTCCACCATTTTTGGCATTTGCGGTACTTTGGCGGTTTCCAAACTGCCGATCATTTTTGCCAGAGCGAATTCTAGCTGAGAGCCCGGGTCGATCGCCACCCAACCCTGGTCAGTCATTTGCCGAACCTCGAAGTGAAGGTGAGGCCCTGTAGACATTCCCGTACTCCCGACGCGGCCGATCGTCTCTCCCTGTTTCACGAACTCTCCCGGTTTCACAAACAGTTCCGAAAGGTGGGCGTAGAGAGTTTCCTGAGACTTTTTGTTATGGTTGAGAACCACTGTCAAACCGTAACCGCCCAACCAATCGGCGATCGCCACTTGACCCGCATAGGCCGCCAGTACGGGCGTTCCCATCGGGGCCCCCAAGTCAGTTCCGGTGTGAAACCTGCCGTAGCCCATAACCGGATGAGTCCGCCACCCAAACGGCGAAGTAATTGCCGAAGCAATAGATAGCGGAAACAGCAAGCTGGTGTTGCCATTTCCGGGGACGCCTGGGGGACGCGGCGTGAGATTGTAGTAAGCAAAACCGGTATTGTTGCCGCTGCTGACACTAACGGCACCGACTTGAACCGGCCCGAGTCCCATGCTGGGCGCTGGAGCGCCGCCGCCGTAAGATGCAGATCCGGCATAATACCCAGCGTCTGCGGAGTATCCAGTGTTAGCCGAGTAGCCGATGTTAGTCGAGTATCCAGTATCTGCGGAGTATCCAGTGTCTGCAGAGTATCCAGCGTTAGCCGAGTAGCGCGGGGGTGCGTAAGCAGATTCCGGTGGGTTTGAACCTCTCCAAACCTGGCTGCCTATTTGTTGAACGGCTTGACCGAGTTTACTGACAGGATTTCCGCTACTATTTCCGGCAACAGTTCCCCGAACATCGCCCGGAAGGCTTTCTGGCCGATTTCGAGGAGGAGGGGCTGCAATATAACCGTCGTCTGCGATCGGAGTTTCCTGTCTGTAGTTGGGTTCTCCTGCATCTGCCGTCACCGGCTCGGAAATAGGAGGAGGCGCGCACAAACCGCCAACTCCTTCGCAGCCGGTCGATCGTTCTGCAAACTCTATTCTGGTTGGTGGTTCGTACTCTTGGTACTCTTCGTACTGGGTGGTAGCGCCAACACTGTAGTCTGTTTGGTCGATTTCAGCGTGGGCTGGGTTAACTGGCGCTTCAAAAGGCGGCTCCTGGGCCGTCGCTTCTGGCAGGGGAATCAGCGCTGGCTCCGGCAGATAATATTGCGTGGGAGCTGGTTCGCTGGCGTACTCCGGCTCCCAGGCGGGTTCAGGATCGAAAGGCTCGGACGGTGGAACTTCTGCCTGCGGTTCAGGGTATGGTTCTGGTTCCACTTGGCTGTATGCGGGTTCCGGGGGCGGTAGAGGAGCTTCAAATAATGGCTGGAGGTCTGCTGCGCCGGGGACGGCTTGTTCTGCTGGCGGAGTTTCGGCTTGGGCCAAAACTAAGCCTTTGCTGAGCAGTCCCAGACTGGCAAGACAACCCAGTCCCACCAGCAGTGAGCGATCGGACAAAAGGCGCGATCGACTCCGGGCGCCTGTAGGGTTCTTTTTTTGCTGTTTGGTGTTCAAATGGGCTGTTATTTGCTTGTCTGGAACTGGTTTCACGATTTTTTTTCCCAACTCAACAGGGGGCACAAGGATCTCGAAGTCAGGATCGAATGTATGGCAATCCTTGTCTTTATATACAGGCCTAACTGATTTTACCGGGCTTGAGGCAATTTTTTTTGCACATAGAACAAGCTCAAATGCCTTACGCATTCACTTGCGATCGATATCCGGTTTTTTTGATCCTGATGGCACTTGCGTAAAAGTGTCTTAGGGCCACACTGATGATAGCGCTTTGGCGTTCGTCTATGTTAATTAGTTGCCTATATTTGTCAGATTCTGCAAAATTTCTGCGCTGTCGATCGTCCTGAGATATTGCACCATTCTCAATAATCTTTTCAGGGCGGGTTCTCCTGCCCAACCCCTACTCCCCACAAGAAAATCTACTCTTTGTGGAACAGGCCGGAAAGCCTGTTAAGCGAGAAGGCTGCAAGATGTGAGTTGTTCTAAAACCGCCTACTCATCGCGATTTTTTTCTGAAAGCTGGCCCTGCTTTTAAAATTCGCGGACAAAATTTTTGATTGTTTAGAATACAAGCTAAATGATTCGCTTGGGTAAGGATAGGTTTCATGACTGTAGCTGGCGATCGCTTGACAAATTTTCCTGACTCTGAGTGTGGCGGAGGGCCTGACGGTATCAGTTGGGACTGGCAGAGTTCTGAAGGCTTGCCCTATCTGACTTGTAGCTTGCTTTCTCGCTGGTCTCACGGCTTTTTTACTCGCGATTTCTCGCCCCAGGGGCCGATCGATCTGACGGAAGTTCTCGAACCTGGAGCTAAGGTTTACCGACTCCAACAGGTACACGGCAATGCGGTACTCAAAACCACTGAGTTGTCTCCGGTTGTGGCTCCGGGCCCGGAAACCGCTGCCTCAAGCTATGCTGAGGCTGATGGCTTGGTGGCAGAGCGAGAATTGGAGGCGCTGTGGGTTTGCTCGGCTGACTGTGTGCCGGTGCTGATTGCTGACGATCGCACGGGACTCGTTGCGGCAGTTCACGCGGGTTGGCGCGGGACTGCTGCTAAGATATTACCAGAGGCGATCGCTCAACTTGTGGCACAAGGCAGTCAACTAGAAAATCTGAAGATTGCTATGGGGCCGGCGATCGCTGGAGAGGTTTACCAGGTATCTGTGGAAGTAGCAGCGGAACTGGGAGCCACCATTGCTCCTAAGAGTGCCGTTAGTGCGACAGCCGACGGCATTCTAGAGTTTTTGCACCAACTGCCGGAAACGCCTGTCTTGGCCGATCCAGAACCGGGAAAGGTACGCTTGGATGTTCGCCTCTGCAATGCTTTGCAATTGCAGCAGTTGGGGATCGATAGTTCTCAAGTGGCGATCGCTCCTTTCTGTACTTATTCTGACTCAGCTCGCTTTTTTTCGTACCGCCGCGATCGACTTAAAAAAGTCCAGTGGTCGGGAATTGTGAGTGCCTGCGGGACAAGTCCCTTCTGAGGGCATTTGGCAGAAGGTAAAATTTTAGACTGCCAAGATAAAAATAAAAATCTTTGGATTCATTATTTTTTATTTACGAATGCCAAATGCCTTCTAGTTTCTATTTTCGTAAGGTTTGCTGGTTCCTGTTTTAAAGCACCAAAAACTAGCAGCAAAACTTTTGGGAAAGCGGCAGAGATCCCGCCCCGCTTTCCTCTCTTGTTAAGATTGCTCTATAACGAGAGTCTTCAGCGGGTTATTACCATGAGTGAGCCAACTCCCTATCAACTGCTTGAAGTCGATGAAGATGCTTCCTTTGATGAAGTGCAAGAGGCCCGCACGCGCCTAGGCGAGCAGTACAGCGGTGACAAGAAACGTTTGGAATTGATCGAAGCAGCTTACGACGCGATCCTCATGGATCGCCTGCGGCAGCGACAGGAAGGGAAAATTAAAGTACCCGAACGCATTCGCTTTCCCGAACGGCTGACTCCCCCACCCCCAAGCTTTACTCCGTCTCCTCCTAGTGGCAGCCCAGCTTGGTTGCAGCGGATGATCGATACTCCTAGTCGATCGGACATTTTGTGGCCGGCTGGGGTGTATGTGGGTTTAGGCGGACTGAGTATTTATCCGGCAGCTAATGATGGTTTACTACAGTTAACTCTGGCTCTTGGGGTCGGCTCTTGTCTTTATTTTGTTAATCGCAAAGAACAAAAATTTGGTCGGGCTGTGCTGCTGACTGTGGCTGGCTTGGTTATAGGCTTGTTGCTGGGAGGATTTTTGGGTTCTTTGGTCAGTCCGGCATTTATAACAACAGAGAAATTTATCGCTTTGTTTACGTTTTTAATTCTGTGGCTGGTCAGCGGTTTTCTGCGATAGTCAGCAGTCATTAGTCAGCAGTTATTAGTCAGCAGTCATTAGTCAGCAGCCAACAACTAATAACTGTGAAATCAAGACCTCTGACAAATAACATCAGCTAACAATTAATAACTAATGACTAATGACTAATGACTAATGACTAACGACTAATTATTGCCACCTAAAATAATCTCAACTGCTTCGCTCAAATTGTTAGCAATTAAATCCGGTTGGTGAATTTCTAGTTGGGTTCGATCGCGAATTCCGCACAAAACACCAATTACCTTGACACCGTGCGTTTTTGCTGCTATAATATCTGCCTCCGTATCCCCAACCATCCAAACGTCAGAAGCCGGCGGCAGTTCGGCGAGAGCTTTTGCCATTAACAGGGGCTTATCTTTGACATCCCCGGTTTTGACGTAATCGTTGGGGAGGCAATAGCAGCGGTTTTCAGGGAAAAATTGCCCTAAATTGCAGCGGTTGAAGGCTTCGTCTAGTTCCCTAACGCGGCGCATGGTCATCACCGCTAAGTCTACTCCAGCGCGCTGCACCTTTTCGAGAGTCTCCAGAGCGGTGGGAACTGGTCGATCGTAAATCATGTAGGGTAGGGTGTGGACGGTTTGACGGCGTTTCTGGGCAAAATCGCGGGATTGGGCTGCGTCTAATCCTGAGAGGATGGCGATTTCGGTTTCGGGAACCCGCGCGCGCTTCATGTCCCAAAACTCTGCCTTGGGGAGTTCGCGCACTGGTTGCCCCTCACGTTGAGTCTCGGCGAGACAATACTGGTAAACTCGGTAGTAGCGATCGGACACGTCCATAATCGGGCCGTCAAAGTCGGTAATAAGTCTCAGCATCTAGCAGAGTATTTTTAAGCTTTTATACAAATCCTTCGATACTATATCATTTAAAGGTAACACTTTGTTTACAAAAATTGACACAAATACCCAGGGGAGGTAAGGTCTATAGGAATGGTGCTAATTAAAGCAAACATTTCAATTAAACTGTGCTGTTCCTCAACTTGAGCAGTTGTCAGCCATATCGGGGAATTTAAAATTAAAATGTGCCGGACAAATAGTGTAAACCGCTACATATTGTTCATAAATCTCAACCTCAATCGAGGCTGATTTTGACTGCGCTTTCTCAAAAGAAGTTGGTTCAATTACTATTTGGCACCATTTTTAAAATAAGCAAAAAACTGCTTGGAGAATCCAAAGTGTACTGTTTGCATAAATTAGCCAGCGGTAACAGGTGATGACATCTGCCAGTATAAAAATTCCCATGATAAATCGTCGCAGCCAAACAACAACTAACTTTACCGGCTAACCTTTGAGAGAGATGCTCTACAATAACGAGACGCTTCCAACATTAACTGTAGAGAGCAGCCCCAGAAGTATTAATATTCTTCTTTATAAGCTTTTATCCTTACGCAGGATGGAATACCTCGCAGTCGATCGGGAACTTAAGATTAAAGAAATATCTTTGAAAGTGCAAGATTTTGCCTACATTCATGAAGAAGTAGCCGAAGGAAAAGACGTGCGCGAGAGTTTTCCTGAACTGATTGGAATTGAAGGAATCCTTGAAGATATTATTGAAGAACGAGAACAAGATTTTCAGTTAAAATCAATTAACCGAGTTCTCAAAGACGGATCTTATTTGTATCTAAATTTGTACATATTTGGTTATAAGGGACAAGCCAACGCTGACAGATTGATTATTTTATGCGAAGATGTGACAGATAGCATTGCAGCTCAGAAAATCATGGTTCAGGCTGTAAACGAAAACAGTATGAAAGTCGATAACTTAGCTGCGGCTGGCGATTATATTGACAAAATTATTAATTCCCTAGGGGATGTTTTGTTCGTAACAGGAGCATCGGGCCAAATCAAAAAAGTGAATCAAGCTGCACAGCAATTATTTGGATATACCGAATCGGAATTAATCGGTCAATCCCTATCCATGATTACGGCAGAGGAGGAATTATTACGCAAAGTCAGCCAGCTACCTCCTGCACTTAAAAGCCAATATTGGCCTCAAGTAAAAGTAGCTTGCAAAACGAAAATAGGTTTAAATCTGATTGTCGCATTTTCATGTTCTACTTTCGAGACAATCACAGGAAGCCCGGATACAGATAGCGAGGTTATACAAGATTTTGTTTATATCGGCAAAGACATTACCAAGCAACAACGCATAAAAAAGTGTCAAGAAGCACAGTATGCTGTGACTCATATCCTGTCAGAATCGAGTTCTCTAGATAGCGCAACTCCGAAAATTTTGCAAGCTATTTGCCAAAGTTTTGGGTGGGATTTTGGCGAACTTTGGACGCCTGCAGAGGCGGAGAAAGAAACTAGATTGGGTGAGGAAATACAATCTGAAACAGATCCGCTTTGGTGCCTGCCACTTTGTTGTCCGATCAAGGAAACTCCTTGTTGGCGGCGGGTGGCCGTTTGGCAGGCAGCGGAGGAAGTTAGGGAGTTTGCCGAAAACGATCAGCAGATTACTTTGGCTGCGGGTGAGGGTTTGCCGGGAGCGGTTTCCCGAAGCGGTTCTACGCAGTGGATTACTGATCTTGTGGGCGATCCCACTTTCGTGCGATCGCGCTTGGCCCAGGAAGCGGGACTGCGATCGGGATTCGGTTTCCCCATTCACGCTAGGAGCCAAGTTGTAGGAGTAATGACTTTTTTTTGCCGGGAAGAACTGCCACCGGATCAAGATTTACTTCAGATCATAGCTGTGGTAAGTTCTCAATTAGGAGAATTTGTCAAGCGCAAATATGCGGAGCAAGAATTGCACGAAGCTGAAGCTTCAATCCGATTTTTGTACGAACAAGAAAAACGGCAAAGCGAAGAATTAGCTCTGCAAAATTTAGCTTTAGAACAAGCAAAATTAGAATTACAAGCAGCTAACATGGAATTGCAGCGGCTCGCTTCGGTGGATGGATTGACTCAAATTCCCAACCGTCGCTGTTTTGACAAAAAATTGGAATTAGAATGGCCGTTGATGGAGCGAGAAAAAGAGTCGCTATCTTTAATTTTGTGCGATATCGATTTTTTCAAACTTTACAACGATCATTACGGGCATCCAGGAGGCGACGAATGTTTAAAACAAGTAGCCCAGATTTTAGCTAGCAACGCTCAGCGGGTAGGAGATTTAGCCGCCCGCTACGGCGGCGAAGAATTTGCGGTAATTTTGTCGCGGACTGATGTGCAAGGAGCAATGCGGGTAGCTGAAGCAATTCGCAGCGATTTGAAAGCTGCTGCAATTTTTCATGCTGCTTCCAAGGTAAGTAAGTTTATAACTCTCAGTATGGGGATCGCTAATGCTGTGCCTGCTGCTGGTTTATCGATTGAGCAGTTAATTGGACAGGCCGATCGAGCGCTGTATCGAGCTAAACTAGAAGGGCGCGATCGTATAGTTGCCCTAGACTTGAAAATAGAATTTCAGGGCCAAAAAGGAGTATGTTCTGATGATTGTGAGAGAAGCTAAAATCGCTGACGCACCTGCAATCGCACGGGTGAATCTAGATACTTGGCGGACAGCTTACCGAAAAATTGTACCAGCAGATTACCTCGCGCAACTGTCCTATGAAAAAGCAGAAAGCCGTTGGCAAGAAACCCTGACAAACGTCAAAAATACTGGGGTTTTTGTCTGCGTTGCTGAGAATGAATCGGGAGAAATTGTAGGTTTTGCTGCGGGTGGTTGCGAGCGCACCGGCAAATCTGTATATAAAGGAGAATTATTTGCCATCTATATTTTGGAGGAATATCAGCGTCAAGGAATCGGACGGCAACTCGTGAGAACAGTTGCCACAAAATTGGCAGAATTAAGTTTGAACTCGATGCTAGTTTGGGTACTAGGAGACAATTCAGCCTATAGGTTTTATGAATTATTAGGAGGTGAAAAAGTAGACGAACAGCAAACAACTAGAGCAGGAGTTGCACTCAAAGAAATTGCCTATGGTTGGAAAGATATCGCAGTGCTAATTAACACGCCTTTATGACCTAAAAAGAGGAGTTTTTGTCAATCATCTATTAAACTTCCCCTCTTCATTTGTTCGCGTTCAATTGCCTCAAACAAAGCTCTAAAATTCCCCGCACCAAAACCTCCAGCTTGCACCTGTTTGCCGTTAACTAAACTAACTCGGCGCTCAATAATCTCGAAAAAGAAAGTCGGTTCTGAAAAAATTGGCTGGGTAAAGATTTGCAGCAGCATCGCTGCGGGAGTATCTTCTTGCCAATCTGCCAAAACTTGACAAGCTGCAATTGCTGGCCAATCTGCGGGCAAATAGTTTTGCCGCTGCTGCAATTCGGAGTAGTATGTTGGAGGAACTGGCAGAAAAGGCAAACCGCACGATCGCAAATCGGCAACAACACCCACAATATTATTAGTTTGCAAAGCCATGTGCTGAATTCCCGGCCCCCGATTTGCACTCAAAAACTCTTGAATTTGAGAATTAGCTGATGCCGGTTCATTAATTGGGAATTGCACTCCACCTTCAGCGTGCACCATAACTTGGCTCCGCAAAGCCGATTTCTCAGTCTGAATGTCAAAATTTTGCTGCGCTTGAAAACCTAATATTTTTTGATACCAACTCACAGCACTTGACAAGTCCCCAGATTCAACATTTAACACTACGTGGTCTATCCGGGTAAACAACGGCAGCTTATCCGAAGCCGATAGCAGTGAATGGCTACCAATTCGCTCCACGAGCGTATGGCTTAAATCTCCCCAGCCCGCGATTTTTGCCCGCTTAAAATAGCCTCCTGCGTTTAGGTCTTCTTGAATCGGTTCCAGGATTTTAGCGCCTTCAGCAGCCGCTCTAGCTACCGCTAATTCAATATTTTTTACCCGAAAACCCACATCGGCAATCCCTGGAGGATGAAACTTGAACCAACTAGCAGCGGGACTAGCGGGTGTCAGGGGCGAAGATAAAACAAAACATACATTGCCACTGCTGACAACTTCAGTGTGAGTGTGGCTATTGGCATAACCTGCTATTGATTGAAAGCCTAACTGGCTCACAAACCAGTCGCGGGATATTTTAGCGTTTTCAACGTAAAATTGAATGCGATGGAACTCCATAATCAATAATTGAAAATGGAAACTGAAAAATGGAAAATCTGCTGATTTTCAAGGCGAAATCGCAAGGGAGGGACTGAGTAATGGATATTTTTCATACTTTTTATTGCGTAACCACATAATAATAACCTAAAGATTGAATACCCTAACTCTTCCTGAAGGCAGAAATAGGTCGGCAATTAAAAGAAACCCGGTGTCTGCGATAACTTGGATTTGGTCGCTAGGCCTTGGCCAATAGGACTAAGCCAAAAAAATGGTTTGACGTGCTACTTATAGGGGTAAGGTGCGCCCGCCCGTACACCCTACATAATTAAGTGCTGTACAAGTTCTCAAACCTAAAAATATCATAATTTTTCCGGTCTTCAGCTTCCACTGCCTTTGGCCTTCTAATCACTCCTTAATAGCTAAAAGAACAAATGACTTTCCGGCTGAATATTAATCTCCATCGGCACAGCTTGCGGGTCAGCCGAAAGAGCAAACATAATCGCATTAGCGGCAGTTTCGGTACTCAGCATTTTTGACCTGTCTACCTTCAAACTCACATTATCCCAAAACGGAGAATCCACCCCGCCAAAATAGAATAGCGTAAACTTAATGCCGTAGCGTCGCAGCTCATCTGCCATGCACTTGCTGAAACCAACCACCCCAAACTTTGAAGCGCAATAAGCCGTTCCCATCGCCATCGAATGCTTGCCCAAAATCCCGATGACATTGCAAATGTGGCCGGCTTTGCGTTCTTTCATCACATTGGCAGCGGCTTGAGAGGTGTAAAAACTGCCTTTTAAGTTCAAGTCTAGCATTGCATCTAAATCAGCGGGTTCTAACTTGTTCCACTGCTTGAGAATTCCGGCACCGGCGGCGTTTACGAGGGCATCAATTTGTCCGAAATGTTCCACAGCTTTGTGCATCAGCGTTTCGACTTGGGGCAAATCGGTGATATCCGTGGGCACGCACAGTACCTCTGTTGCCGAAAGTTCGCTAGCTAAAGCGTCTAACTTAATGCTGTCTCTGGCGGCGAGCACTAGCCTCGCACCCGCATCAGCGAGTTTGCGGGCCACCGCTGAACCGATGCCGCCACTCGCACCCACCACAACCACAACTTTGTCGTGCATATCCCTTTACATTTCTTTACGTCCCGATTGTATCATAAAACTTCATTAAGATTGTAAGCATCAATAAACAATGGTAGTATCCGATAGTCAAGAAAGTCCAATCCAAAATTGTTGCGCTAGTTAAAAAATGGAGAGTCTGGATGCAACTAGCAGAGAGGCACATCATTAAATCTACGGAACACCGTTTCGCCCAGATTGATGAATTAGCTTTTAAATCCAAGAATCTCTACAATGCCGCTAACTACGTCATCCGTCAGAGTTTTGTCTATGGATGGGGTTACATTAATTACAACGAGATGAACCCTTTAATGAAGTCTCATCAAGCCTACAAGGTTTTGCCAGCCAAGGTAAGTCAACAAATCTTGATGATATTGGACAAGAACTGGAAATCGTTTTTTGAAGCTGTCAAAGCTTACAAAGTTGATTCCTCTAAATTTACTGGTCGCCCGAAACTACCGAAGTACAAAGATAAAGTCGAGGGTCGAAATATTCTTGTCTATACGATTCAGGCGATTAGTAGCAAGCAGTTGAACAAAGGAATTATCAAGCTTTCGGGTACACAAATCTCAATAAAAACCCAAATAAAATAAGATAAAATTTGCCAAGTTAGGCTGGTTCCCAAATGTGATTCCTATGTAATTGAGGTAATTTATAATGAACCGGAGTCCACCGTCGAACAGATTCAAACAGAAGCAGTAGCTAGTATCGATTAGGGACTAAATAATTTAGTGGCGTTAACTTCTAATCAGTCGAGTTTTACCCCTCTCCTGATTAACGGGCGACCATTGAAATCGCTCAATCAGTTCTACAACAAGCGTAAGGCAAAACTACAATCTCAATTGAAAGGAAGTAGCAAGAAATCATCCCGTATTCAACGCCTAACTCGTTGTCGCAATCAAAAAGTAGATAATTACTTGCACTCCTCCAGCAGGCTTATAATTAATCTTCTCGTCGCACGAAAGATGGGGAAGCTAATAATTGGAAAAAACCTACAATGGAAGAGCGAGATTAGCTTAGGGAAGCAAACCAATCAGAACTTCGTAAGTGTTCCTCATTCCCGATTAATTGAAATGTTGGAATACAAAGCTGAATTGGTTGGGATACGGGTGATTGTGCAAGAAGAATCCTATACTTCTAAATCGAACTTTCTAGCTTTAGACCCAATCCCTGTTTATGGGAAGACTGGCGCTAATGATGTCGCATTTAGTGGCAAGCGAATTAAGAGAGGATTGTACAAAACATCGGTCGGTCAATTAATCAATGCGGATGTTAACGGATCTTACAATATTTTGAGAAAAGCAATCCCAAATGCGTTTAGCAATGGGATAGGGAGCTGCGTAGTTCAGCCAAGGCGGGTCAATCCGCTCGAAGTGAAAGTGAAAGGGGAGGGATTCAACGCCTCCCATGTCATGCAATAAATGACTATACTTTTACCAACTATGATAACTCAAGTTGCTAGTAATGGGGATGCTTATATATTTGAAATTTTAATTAATTGAGGGAAACTTGCCAGCCTTTTTCGGCTTTTTTTAGCTGGAGAGAAGCGCAGGATTGCAAAAATTTAGTAAATTTCCTACCGAGATTAAAATCTTTAATTATTTGGGTAATTTGTTTGCCGTATTGTCGGTGAAATTCGCTGCCTACATTGGAGAGAAATACAGAATTTTCAGGAGAGTTGTCTGTTAAGTCGCCAACGATTTTGACCAGAGCTCTTTCCAAGTCTTCCAGAGAATTAATATCTGTCAAAGTCGCAGGTGCTGCCTGGTGATTATTCAGATTTTCTTGGTTAAGTATTGGCGGTGGGGGCGATAATCTCACCTCAAAAAGAGTGACATAAGTTTGAGAAGTTTCTGAGGGCTTGTGGAGGGCAAAATCGGTGGGATATTTGAGAAAGATATCCCTGGTTTTAGTGCCGAGCAAATGATGGGCAACAACTTGATTGAGGACTAAACCGTAATTCTCTTTAAATAAAGCTGAAATTGTAGAAAGTTTGATCCACTGAGTTGAGGTGCGTTTTTGCTCTTTTTTGATTAATTCTTTTAGCTGAATAACTAATTGTTCTAGGGGTGTAATTTCCGGTGTGGTTACGAGGGAATGGGTTTCCACTTGTCCGGTTTTGCTGTTTAAAACTATGATTTTATCTATTTGTTTGCGGACTTGAAATACGGTTAGTCCGTGGGCTTGCAGTGTATTGCTGAGGTGAGTGAGGGCGCGATCGGACGAACAGACAAAAATCTCTTTGGCTGTGGGATAATGTACGAAAATCGATGCGCCGACTGTAGCCATTTTTAAGTCGGCGCTGTCTTTGCCGGGGGGGACGTGAATTAGTTGATAGCCGCGCTGGTGAAATTCGGCATCTTTTTTGCCCATGCTGCGCCAGTTGGCAAAGGCAACTTTGATTTGGATGGGATAGTGGCAAATTCCCTCTAGGAATTTTTCGGTTTCGATGGTGAGTTGCAAGTTTTCGACATCTAGCAGCAAGATAGCAATGCCGACAGGAAGCGGAGCTGGTTGATTGGCTGTTGGAGTTGGAGGTTCTGACGAAACTGAGTTTTCTGATTTAGCTGGTGCTGTTTGAGATTGGGCTAGCTGCTGAATTTGGGCACATAATTTGCTGAATTGAGGTGAATTAACGAATTCTGGAATCAGCAGAATTTGTAGGTATTTTTTTGCAGTCAGCAGCAGGGAATCTGTATCGCTGGCTACGCTGAAACTTTTTGTCAATTTTCCAATCAAAACTGACTGAAAATCAGGTTTGGCCCAGGGGGTTTTCCTATATTTTTCAGTTATCCATTCGGGATGCTTTTCCTGAATGGTAATTAGCGTTTGAGCGATATAGCGACTGATGGCGCTGAATGCCAGAGATTCTTGAGTCGCCAGCAAGGGAGTTCGATCGGGCATGGCCCTCTACAATGCGGAATGCTGTTTCAATTTATCACAATTCTAGTTTTTCGCCGGGAGTCGGACGATCGCCCGCCAAATTAAACCCGCGACAATTAATGCCAATCCTGTCAGCCAAATTTGCCTCTCCACCCAGAAAGCCAGAAACAGACAATTTCCCAAACCCACCCAAGCCAACCACTGCGGATAAAGCCTTTCGGCGGGGGAAAGTTGCAGCGCGGCGAGGTTGGTGATAGCGTAGTAAATCAAAACGCTAAAAGCGCTAAATGACCAAGTGGTTTTGACATCGCCGACGAGGATTAAAAGTGCGATCGTAACTTCCACAACCACCACAGCCACATAGGGAGTTGTCCCCGAAGGATTCAGCCGCGCCAAGACTCTCGGCATATCCAAGCGCCGCCCCATCGCCAGCCAGATGCGCGACAGCCCTAAAATCAAGTTCAGCAAGACTCCCAACATAGCGGTAATTGCGCCGACGGCTAGCAGTTGAGAAACTCCCGGAATTCGGAAACTCCGGGCGATGACTTCCAAGGGTGCAGCCGTGCCCCCTGTTTGTAAAGACAATTTATCGGCTCCCCCCGCGCCCGCGACAACTACTGCTACCCCGACGTAAAGCAGCATTGTCAGCACCAAAGTGAAAATTATGGCTTTGGGAATGGTTTCCCTCGGTTCTCGCACTTCCTCGCTCATTGTGGTGATGCGGGCGTAACCGCTATAAGCGACAAACATCAGGGCGGTGGCCTGGAAGATGGAGCCGATCGAGCTATTATTCTGTACGGTGGCCATTTCCCACCTTACCTCTGGCAAACCGACAGCAACAAACACCGCTAAGGATAAAAGTGTAACTGAGACTATGGCAGTATTGGCAATATTCGATCGCCTAATTCCCGTCAATACAATTAAAGTAACGGTGGCGAGGGCGACTAAAGCTGTTAGGATCAAGTAAGTGCGATCGGCTACACCAACTGCATTTAAAAAATACCCCGCAAAACCTAAAGCAGCAGTAGCCGCAGAAGCCGTTTTCGCCAACAAAAACATCCAGCCTGCAGTGAAACCCAGCCAAGGATTGAGATATTTGTAGCCATATTCATAAGTACCGCCGCTAACAGGATGATTTGCCGCTAATTGAGCGCTGTTAAGGCCATTGCAAACAGCAACAAAAGCTGCAATACCTACAGCAAAAATCACTCCCTGCCCCGCAACTTCCGTCGCAATGCCGATACTCACAAATACTCCGGTACCGAGGATTGATCCCAGGCCCATGAGAGTTGCGCCGAAAATACCCAACTCTCGCTTCAGAAGTGGTGAAGACATAAATATAGCAGGCAAGATGCCTGCACAAAAATATTTGTCTGTTGTGGAACAGGCATCTTGCCTGTTCTGAAGATATAACTATAGCAGGCAAGATGCCTGCACAAAAATATTTGTCTGTTGTGGAACAGGCATCTTGCCTGTTCTGAAAGAGGTTCAAGATTTGACAACTCTCCGCCCTAGAAGGGCAGAGATTCTTGTATCATTCAGTCCACTTAATAAGTACAGCTTCCTGTACTTACCAGAGATGGTTCTGTCCTCAAGCTTTCGACTCATTGCAGAGTCTTGTTCCCGTGTGCCTCACGGTACAATTCAAAACCCAAAATACTGGTTTCTAGGCGTACTTGTTGCTCGAAGTTTTTACCCGCGCAAGCTTTTCTGCGCCCAAGCCCATAACTTCAGTTTTCAAGGTGCGTTGCCTTCCGGCGACTGGGTTTTTAATGTGGTTGAATACCCTAGCCACATTACAATATTATCACGACCAAGAATAAAAAGTCGTCCTAGAAGGAGGGGGCTTTAGACCCAATTTTTTGGTAAGTATTAACCGAAACGGCCTTGAATGTAATCTCTCGTACTGGAATTGCCCGCAGAAGTAAAAATCTTACTTGTCGGCCCAAATTCAACCAGCCGGCCGATGCGACTTTCATCAGTATTAAAAAATGCCGTGTAATCAGAAACACGAGCCGCCTGCTGCATATTGTGCGTTACAATCACAACAGTTAACTGCTGCCGCAGAGTCTGAAATAACTCCTCAATCTTCATCGTGGAAATCGGATCAAGAGCCGAACAAGGTTCATCCATCAGCAAAATTTTCGGCTTCACAGCCAAAGCGCGAGCGATACAAAGTCGCTGCTGCTGTCCCCCCGAAATCCCCTGGGCCGATTTCTTCAAATCGTCTTTGACTTCATTCCAAAGCGCCGCACTTTTGAGTGCAGATTCCACAATTTCATCTAATTCTGCTTTGCTTTTGCGACCAAAAATCCTCACCCCGTAAGCAATATTATCGTAGATGCTCAGCGGAAAAGGATTTGGTCTTTGAAACACCATCCCAATTTGGCGGCGCAAACTATTAATGTTTACTTTCGGGCTGTAAATATCCTGTCCAAAAAACTCTACTCTTCCTTTAATTTGAACCTTTCCCTCCAATTCACCAATCCGGTTGAGAGCTTTGAGAAAGGTAGATTTGCCGCAACCTGAAGGGCCAATAATAGCCGTAATTTGCGGATGAGGAATATTCATCGATAAATTTTCTAAGACTTTGTGACTTCCGTAATAAAAACTTAAGTCCTGAACCCGCAGTGCTGGCATTGCATTGGGGTCAATTTCCGGGGTTGCATCGTCTAGGAATTGATGTGTATAGTCTTCGGATTTTAAGTTAGCTTTAGGTTTCATTATTGGTCTGGTTATATTGTTAATATTTGACTTAGAGATGCACTTTAGCTATTGATTTATCGGTTTTGCACGCGTTTCCGAGTTACTATACGGGATGCGACGCTAGCAATTAAAACCATGCCCAAAAGCACAGAGGCAGCAGTCCAAGCTAATTCGTTCTGCTCCTTGTAAGGAGAGCTGGCGTAGCTATATATTAATACCGACATAGAAGGAGTCGGAGTCAGCAGTGTTTCGGGAATTTCTTTGAGTTTTGAGATAGTTTCTACACCTATAGGAGACTGCATTATCTCGCCCAACTTATCAACTAAAGGAGGCCAAAATTGACTCGACAACGCCGTTACAATCAGCGGTGCAGTTTCCCCGGCGGCCCGGGAAGCAGCGAGTAAAATACCTGTGGTAATAGTTGGAAGTGCTGAGGGTATGATAATGCGAAACATAGTTTGAAAGCGTCCGCCTCCCAAACCAGCAGAAGCGAGGCGGTAAGAAGTAGGCACTAATTTTAATGCTTGTTCTGTTGTCAGAGCAACAACTGGAAGCATGATGATACCGAGGGCAAAACCGCCTGCTAAGGATGAAAATGCTTTGGTGGTAACGACGATTAGGGCGTAGGAAAAGACGCCAACTACGATCGAGGGAACGCTGCTGAGAATGACGGTGATAAAGCGAATGCTATTGGCGATAGCTTTGTTTTCTCTACCAAACTCAGACACAAAAATTCCCGTCATTACGCCTATGGGGACGCTTATTACTGTAGCAATTCCTACCATTAAAGCAGTGCCGATAATCGCATTGGCAAAGCCGTTAGGCTGGTCTTCAACTCCTACGGGTGCTGGTAGAGACACTAGCACTTCCCAGCTCAAATGTGTGAGTCCTTCCCCCAGAATATTGTATAAAATAGCAAACAAAGGGAGCAAAGCCAGAACTGTCAGAGCGAAAGCGATAACTGTCATTCCCCGGCTGAAAAAAGTTCGGCTTAGGGACAGGGGGTTGTTGATTTCTGCATCCAGAATACTGTTTGAATTTTGTGCTTGAGTCATGCGATTTTAGATTTTAGATTGAACCATGGGATAAATCCGGCGGCGCGGCTTGTGACCAAATTGCTTGCGATGATGCTAATTTTTAGCTCCCTTGGCCCCAATTAGCTGAACTAACAATACTGCGATCGCATTTACAAACAAAGTAATCACAAATAAAATTAAGGCTAAATACATCAAAGCGCCGATGTGCAGCGGTTCGAGAGCTTCTCTAAATTGACTCGCCAAAACAGCAGGAATTGAGTAGCTGGGAGCGAGCACGGATGGGTTAATTTGAATCGAGTTGCCAATCACCATTGTGACGGCCATTGTTTCGCCTAAAGCGCGTCCCAATGCCAAGATTGTAGCGCCGATAATTCCTGAACTAGCTGCTGGTAATAACAGCTTAAATATTGTTTCCCAGCGAGTGGCACCGAGAGACATCGAAGCACTTCGCAAATCGACTGGAACTGACAGCAAGACATCGCGGCTGATTGCGGCTACTGTGGGCAGAATCATAATCGATAAAAGTATCCCAGCGGGCAGCATTCCGGGGCCTAAAGGTTCGCTGCTGAACAAGGGAAACCAACTGAAATTATCAAACAATGACTGCTGCAATGGCAACAAAAAGGGAATCAAAACAAAGATTCCCCAAAGGCCAACTATTACGCTGGGAATAGCCGAGATTAATTCAACCATGAATCCCAAGGGCGATCGCACCCAAAGGGGTAAGAAGTTCTCGCTAGTAACTATAGCTACTGACAGCCCTAAAGGAAGTGCGATGATTATGCCGATCGCAGAACTAATTACAGTACCGTAAATAAACGGCAAAGCCCCAAACTGCAACTCGCCGATATCCCACTTGCGATTCCACAAGAATGAGAGTCCAAATTGGCTAATAGCAGGCCAAGCATCTTTAAAAATTACCGCACTCATCCAGAACAGCGTACCCGCTGTCACTAGGGCAAAACCCCATACCAACAGTGTAAATCCTGACTCCATCCATAGACCTTCACCAGCAGTATCTGTCAAATCTACTTCTGTGTTTATTTCTGTCTGTTTCCGAGTCAATCTCTTCGGTTTTTTTGAAATATTCGTCATACCGGAATTAGTGCGTAAAAAGTGAAATATTTGCTTAAAAGAAGAGCAATTCTAATGCACTGGCTGCGCGCTACGCACCTGGTATGTAAGGTACGCATTGCGTACCTTACACAGTAAATTTAGCGCACATTAACCTGATAGTTTATGAATTTTGAGTTATCGATTTAACTCGTCAACTCCTAACCCCGCGCGATCGCCGGAATTAACCTCTGGCAACCACAGTCTGATTAACTGTTTGAACCACCTTTTGAGCTGTAGCTGAAGGAATGCTAGTAAACTCTAACTGTTTGTTGATACCTTGACCTGTAGTCATCACCCAATTAACCATCTTTTTAATAGCCTCTGCTTTCGCAGCAGGATACTGTTTGTAGATTAACAGCCAAGTCAAACCAACAATCGGATAACCGTCGTTAGGATTGCCTTCTACTAAGCGGAAGTCGGCGGGGAATGTTTCCCCTGCTAAAGCTTTCTCTGCTTCAGCCAAGCTAGGATCTACAAACCGGCCAGCTTTATTTTGAATAAATGCTGTTTGGAGATTGTTTTGCCGAGCATAAGTATCTTGAACGTAGCCGATCGCACCCGCTGTATTCTTCACCAAAGCAGCTACGCCGGGGTTTCCTTGACCCCTGACAGGGCTTCCTGGCCAACTCGGCTGAGCGGCAGCTTTGATGCTGCTACCAGTTGCCTGCAAGTGATTAGCAAAAATAAAGGTTGTACCGCTGCTATCTGCGCGTACAGCTACTCGAATGGGAGTATTTGGCAAGTTTTTAGCTTGTCCAGAAATTCCGGCTATTTTAGGATCATTCCAGCGAGTAATCTTGCCTTCAAAGATGCCGTTCATGGCATCCTTATTTAGCCTCAGATTGGTCACTCCGGGCAAGTTGTAAACAACTGCAACAGCACCGCCAGCAGTGGGAATTGCCATGACGCCGCGCTTTACTTCGGCTATTTGCGCCGCCGTCATCAGCGCGTCGCTGCCTGCGAAATCAACATTGCCTCCAATGAATGCTTTGATGCCAGCACCGCTGCCAGTTCCTTCGTAGTTTACAGTAATTTGATTTGCACTTCTCATCTGAGAGAAGTAGCGATCGTAAAGAGGTTTGGGGAAAGTTGCTCCCGTACCGTTTAGTGTGACGGCTGCTACAGCGGAACTAATCAAAGTCAGCGAAAATGCTGCTGCTGCTAGTGTCACTATAAAACTACGTCGCCAACGTCCTGTGAAAAAATTCATATTCCTCCTCTCCCTTAATAGCCGACTTTGCAAATCTCCTCCATAGGATAGACTGAAACATCCAAAGAAAAGGATCTAAAAGAATAAGCTTGTTTTAAATTTTGGTTAATTTTAGATTAAATAATAAAAGAATAAGCTTGTTTTAAATTTTGGTTAACTTTAGATTAAATTTTCATACCGAAGACTCGGAAACCGGATTTCTTAAATAAGTCAGGGATCTGCCTGTGCGATCGCCACTTGATGATCCTTACCCTTTTTCTGAACTTTAAATTTTTGGCATGACTGCAAAAAATCGTGAAAATTGCTACCCAAATGCAGCGATTGCAGCTTTTTAGTAATTGGTTGACCGTATTGCTTGTGAAATTCGGTGGCTACCTGGTTAATGCCAATGTAATTGCCTGGAGATTTAGCAGTTAATGCCAGTACAATATTTGCTATAGATGCTTCCAGGGCGGCTGAGGACTCTGTTTTTGAGGCTGCTGCTGCTTTTGGAGCGATCGCCACTTGATGTTCGTTACCGAGCAATTCCATTTTGAAAACAGACGGACGCGATTTAAAAAAATTAATTAAACTAGAATCAGGCAAAAAATTTTTCACAAGTAAATCGGCATGACACTGATATTTAGTATAAAATTGTTTCTTGATTTTTGTTACAGGAATAGCATTCTGTTTTAACTCAACTATCGCTTTCGCAATCATTGCTACAAGTATCTTTTCTAAAGCATCCAGCGAATTAATCCCAATTGAATTTACTGACTTGGTTTCGGGAACTTTTTGGGATTCAATATCTAGATCCACGACAAGAGGAGTGACACACTCTTTAGTCCCAGAAGAAATTTTGTCTTCTGCTGACTCCAACAGTGTTGCTGCATGGGAAGTTGTAGAATTGAACGCAACATTACGGCGCTCTTGAAAAAGCTCAGCCACACTAGAAAAACGAGCGATTCGCTCATCAATAGATTGGTGTTCAGCCTTCAACAACTCTGCAACTTGATTAGCCAATTCTTCAAAACTAGGGATTTCCTCTTCCCTTTCGCAAGAATAGTGCTTGCTCTCACCATTCTGACAGTTTTCTACAGACAAAACAGAATTTTGCCGACGCACCCGAAACACAGTCAATCCCTGATTTTGCAACTGATTGCAAAGATGATTTAACAAACCATCCGAAGAACAGACAAAAACTTGTCTGACATCCCGATATCGATATAAAATAGCCGCGCCAAAAGCAATCATCTTACCATCAGCACTATTAGCACCACCCGGAACGTGAATTAGTTCGTAACCGCGATCGTAAAGTTCAGCATCCAACTTGCCGATACTTGGGTTTTTCCAGTTAGCAAAAGCAATTTTAACTTGCAGGGGATAGTCGCACAAACCGGCTAAAAATTGTTCTGTATTAACCTTAAGTTTGAGATTTTCGGCATCTAACAGCAAAATCGCAATCCCGCCGGACTCTGTGGTGGTTGCAGGGGCGATTCCTTGCGGGATAGTTTCGTTTAACCGTGTTTCGGTGCATTTGCCATTTAAAGAGTGCGGGCCGGGCGGCTCAAAAAAATGTTTGCGGCAAGCTTTGCAAAGATACCGCTGGTGCCCGTTGGGACGGCCGTTTTTACGAACTTGGTCAGATTCGCATCGAGGACATTTCATTAACCCATTATGCAACCTACTCCCGAACCGAACAAGGCATTACCTATCTTCTTCTTCCTCTTCCTTTGCGCCCTTGGCGTCTTCGCGGTTCGTTAAATACGTATCTTTTAAGCGGTTCAGGAGTAACTTGTGGCAGTCGATCGGCTCATAATAACAAAAGAACGTTAACAATTCTTAAAAAAAATGGCTAGAGACTTGCGGGGATTCCTAAAACTGCTCGAAGAACGGGGACAACTGCGCCGGATTAGCGCTTTAGTCGATTCCGACCTCGAAATTGCCGAAATTTCCAACCAAATGCTGCAAAAAGGCGGCCCTGGACTGCTGTTTGAAAACGTCAAAGGGGCCGAATTCCCCGTCGCAATCAACCTGTTGGGTACGGAAGAGCGCGTTTGCTGGGCGATGAACATGGAAAAGCCGATCGAACTAGAAGAGCTCGGCAAAAAACTGGGAATGCTGCAACAGCCAAAACCGCCGAAAAAGATTTCCCAAGCGATAGAATTCGGCAAAGTGCTGTTCGACGTAGTGAAAGCAAAACCCGGCCGCGACTTTTTCCCAGCTTGTCAGCAAGTGGTACTTGAGGGAGAAGGGCTGGATTTGAACAAAATCCCGATGATTCGCCCTTATCCGGGAGATGCGGGCAAAATTATCACCCTGGGTTTGGTAATTACCAAAGATTGCGAAACGGGCACGCCGAATGTGGGGGTTTATCGGTTGCAGTTGCAGTCAAAAAACACGATGACTGTACACTGGTTATCGGTGCGGGGCGGGGCGCGGCACTTGCGGAAAGCGGCGCAGGCTGGTAAAAAGTTGGAAGTTGCGATCGCCCTGGGAGTTGACCCGCTGATTATTCTCGCCGCAGCAACGCCAATTCCTGTAGATTTATCGGAATGGTTATTTGCCGGACTTTACGGCGGTTCCGGCGTCCAATTGGCGAAGTGCAAAACGGTAGATTTGGAAGTACCGGCGGACTCGGAAATCGTGTTAGAAGGAACGATTACGCCGGGGGAAGTTCTGCCCGACGGGCCCTTCGGCGATCACATGGGTTATTACGGCGGCGTGGAAGATTCGCCGTTGGTGCGGTTCCACTGCATGACGCACCGCAAAGACCCGATTTATCTGACCACATTTAGCGGGCGGCCGCCGAAAGAAGAAGCAATGATGGCGATCGCGCTTAACCGTATTTATACCCCTATTTTGCGGCAGCAAGTATCGGAAATTGTCGATTTCTTCTTACCGATGGAAGCGCTAAGTTATAAAGCGGCAATTATCTCGATCGATAAAGCATATCCCGGTCAAGCGCGCAGGGCTGCTTTAGCATTTTGGAGTGCATTACCGCAGTTTACTTACACTAAGTTTGTGATTGTTGTCGATAAAAGTATCAACATTCGCGACCCGCGTCAAGTAGTTTGGGCAATTAGTTCTAAAGTCGATCCAGTTCGGGATGTATTTATTCTGCCGAATACGCCTTTTGATACGTTAGATTTTGCCAGTGAAAAGATTGGTTTGGGAGGCAGAATGGGGATTGATGCTACTACGAAGATGCCGCCGGAAACCGATCACGAATGGGGTGAAGTTTTGGAGTCCGATCCTGATGTGGCGGCGATGGTAGAAAGGCGTTGGGCTGAGTATGGTTTGGCTGATTTGAATTTGGGAGAAGTCGATCCGAATTTGTTTGGATATGAGATGAAGTAGGGAAGTGCAACAAGGTTGTCTCCTGGCTTTTTTGAGTAAAATACGATTCCTCAATTACTGACAATACAGTATAAACACAACAATGTTGTGTCCTGGTTTTTTTGAGTAAAATACTAGAAACACAACATTGTTATTTCCTTAGACAATAAACTCTCTTTGAATCTTCGCGAGCATTATTTCTTCTTTATTGTTCCAAAATCTCAACTAAATCTTTGATCGCAATCTCAAAAGCACGAGCCATCTTGTCCAAAGCCGTGTAGTCAACAGTTGCCATACCTGGAGAACTGGCATAGGTGGCGATCGTAGTGTATGGAATACCCGTTCTGTTGGAGACTTCCCTGAGAGTCCAACCCTTCTCTTGAGCAAATTCTCGAACTCGCAGCCTAATTCGTCCCATATTCCCAACGATAAATCAGCCTACTCTTCCAAAATCTCAACTAAATCTTCGATCGCAATATCGAAAGCACGAGCCATTTTGTTCAAAGCCGTATAATCTACAGTTGCCAGCTTGGGAGAATGGGCATAACTTCTAACGGTACTGTAAGGAATGCCCGATCGCTCAGAAACTTCTTTCAAAGTCCAACCTTTCTCTTGGGCTAGTTCTCGAACTCGCAACCGAATTAACCCCATTTTCCCGCTGAAAAATCAGTTTACCGTTCCAAAACCTCAACCAAATCTTCGATCATCAAATCGAAGACAGCAGCAAGTTTCTGCAAAGCCGTGTAGTCTACCGTTGCCAGTTTAGGAGCTTGGGCGTATTTTTTAACCGTGCTGTAGGGAATTCCCGTTCTGTCAGACACTTCTTTGAGCGTCCAACCCTTCTCCTCAGCGAGTTCTCGAACTCGCAATCGAATTAATCCCATTTATGCTTGACAGCAGCTATGCTCATATCTTTTAATAAAGATAGTTAACAGCGATCGCCCCCTGACCTGAGAAATCTAGAGCGATCGCCTTTCATTCACCACCCACAAAAGTGGGAAGGATTTTCCTATGATACCAAAACAACCGACTTATCGCGATCGACTTCAACCTTGGTGCATAATTCGCCACCTCCCCAACTGTCAGCGGTTAACAGTCACCCGTTTCGCCCGTCGCCCCGATGCCGAATCTTACCTAAATGCGCTGCGCCGCTTAATGCCCGCAGTCCCGCATACAATTGTTTTCGTGAATGCGCTGTCTGTCTTAAATGAAAACAGCGTTCCAATTCCGATGCAATTGTCGATCGAAGTTTAAGCGTTGAAAAGTGTGAACAACAGGTAAGATGCCGGTTCCACAAACATTAAAATATGTTGTGGGGTGGGCATCTTGCCCGCCCAAGAAACAGGCAAGATGCCTCTTCCACAAATATTCAACTAAACTAGAAATAGATTTGAGTCAAGGAGTCACATCAATGCCATCTCCCTTCCCCGGTATGGACCCGTATTTAGAGCATCCCGAACTCTGGCCTGCCCTACACCACTGGCTAATTATTGAAATTGCCAGATCATTATCTCCGCAATTACGTCCTAAGTATTTAGTGTCTGTAGAAGTGAGAATGTATGAAACCGCTGACGACAATTTATCAATTGGCATTCCTGATGTAAACGTAATTCAGCCAAGAACTACAACCGAATTAATCACATCAAACGTAGCCGTTGCAGCGCCACCAACACAACCCTTGACAGTAAACATTCCCATGCCCTACCAGGTTCGGGAAGGCTATTTAGAAATTAGAGAAAGAGGAAACCAAGAACTAATCACCCTGATTGAAATCCTCTCGCCTAGCAATAAGCGCACAGGAAAAGGACGACAAATGTACGAAGAAAAGCGAGAAGAAATTTTATCCAGTCGCACTCATTTAATTGAAATAGATTTATTGCGGCGCGGTCAAAAAATGCCAGTTATTGGCAATGACATTGAAAGCCACTATAGCGTTTTGGTGTGTCGGGGAAATCGCCGTCCCAGAGCAGATTTGTACGCTTTTAACGTGCAGAACCCGCTGCCTGCCTTTCCTCTGCCGCTGCGATCGGGGGACACCGAACCTATAATCAATTTGCAGGAATTATTCACTCAAATTTACGACATAGCAAGTTATGACCTGAAGATAGATTACCGCAACTGGGAAGTGATACCAGCGCTGTCAGAGGCCGATACAATTTGGGCAGATGCTTGGTTGCGCGATCGGGGATTGCGAGATTAATTTGGTATCAAGCTGGCACGCTGCTACCTGATGTTGAAGCTCTTCACCTTCCCATGCTTCATGGGTACTCACTCACACGATCAATCCTCATCAGATTGTGAGAAGAGAACCCGTAAATCTCGATAACCGCTGACGACTCGCAAAACTTCAATACCTTCCTCAATAGCACGATAGAAAATTAGGTAATCATCGATCGGGAAACTTCGCACCTTGGGAGCCAGTTCATCCCGCTTCTGTCCCATACTGGGAAAGCTTGCCAACCTCTTGCACCGATCGTTAATTCTATTGAGCAACCGTTCCGCAGCATCAAAGCTGCTGTTATCAGCCACATAGTCAATGATCGCTTCGATATCTGGACTCGCGGGAACTGTGAACTTGCAAACATGGATCATTGACCTACCTGAGCTTGCTGCTGTCGTAGTTTGTCCCGCAACCTTTGAAACATCACGTCAGCATCGATGACATCTCCTCGATCCGCCGCAGCAATTCCGATCTGCACTTCTTGCTGGAGTTCCTTAAACCGCCCTTTATAGATATGCTCCCACTCATCCGAATCCAAAAACTCGATGAACGCTAACACCTCTTGTTGCTTTTCAGGTGGCAAGACCCGCACCTTATCGATGATGGCTTCTTCAACGGTCATTTTTTTGCTCCTAGCGACTCTTTGACTTCTACCGCTATTTTACGTCCGCTACTTAACAGCTAAACATCTTGACTTTGCATCAACCGCTGCTTCAAACGCGCCGGATCTCCGCGATCGACAACTTGGCCCTTTTCCAACAAAAAAGCCCCATCACAATAATTCAACTCATCCAAACGGTGAGTCACCCACAAAGCCGTAATCCCGCGATTTTTCACCAACCGCTGCACCGCCGCCACCAAATCCAACTGAGAATCAGGATCTAACAAAGCCGTCGGTTCATCCAACAGCAAAATTTCGCAGTGACGGGCGATCGCCCCAGCCAGGGCAATTCGCTGCTTCTGGCCCCCACTCAAAGCATAAATCGGCCGCCGCTGCAAATCCAGCAAATTCACAGCCTCCAAAGCCTCCGCCACCCTCTCCCGCACCTGAACGTTAGAAAGCTTTTCCTCCACCAAACCAAAAGCCACATCCGCACCCACCGTCGGCATAACCAATTGGTGGTCGGGGTTTTGGAACACAAAACCCACTCGCCCGCCCAGGTCAATTTCCCCCGACTGGGGGTGCAGCAGCCCAGCCATCAGCCTCAGCAGCGTAGATTTGCCACTGCCGTTAGTGCCCAAAAGCATCCAAAACTCGCCCTTGGGTACATCCAGAGAGCAACCTTGCAACACTCGATCGCCCGACGGCCAGCAAAAACCCAAATCCCGCACAGCAACCGCTGACTGGCTCATATCGGCACCAACACCCCCAGCCCTCATTCTGCTGTCATCGAGACAAAGCCAGGGGATCTGCCTGTAGATGACGCCCCCGATTTCTGAGAAACCACCACCCCAGAAATCTCGCTGCTGAGTACAGCCACCTTTTTCTCAGGATTTTTCTCGCAGGTGAGTTCCAAAATTTGCGGTTGGGAGTTGCGAATCGCCGCCAGTACCTGCTGGTAAACAGTCTCAGCGTCCTCCTCCAACTTCCGCTGCACCGACAGCGAGACGGGCGTATTTTTCACAATGATGTCAATGCTGAACATATAGTCTTAAAAACCTAAGTTTGGAGCTCTATCCTCAGTATATATATAGGACTTACCCACGGAAACCCAGTTTCTTAGAAAAATAAGAGGTTGAGGCCGATATATCTACCAAGCCACCGGGCTTCTGACGCAAAGCGCAAACTCTCCTATATATTAGAAGCTCCCCAATGCAGGGCAAGGGCTTCGGGGACTTCGGGGGCTTCGGACAAGTCAAGATCCGGAAGTTTTTTAAGAAAAACTTGCTCTTGTAAAGAATTACCTCTATAATCGTCAATACGGTAAAGAAAAGTAAACTCTGTTCATAATCCAACTTGTTTTCTGCTAAGCAGAGGCAACGGTTGGAGACTAATGACTAGAGAAAGATCCGCTGTAATTATATCCATTTGGAGATTTGCGTAATGACAATCGCAGTCGGACGCGCCCAGACCGAAAGAGGCATATTTGATGTACTCGACGACTGGCTCAAACGCGATCGCTTCGTCTTCGTAGGCTGGTCTGGCATCCTGCTATTCCCCTGCGCCTACCTAGCCATCGGTGGCTGGTTAACAGGCACCACCTTCGTCACATCCTGGTACACCCACGGTTTGGCAAGCTCCTACCTCGAAGGAGCCAACTTCCTCACCGTAGCAGTCTCCACCCCAGCCAACAGCCTCGGACACTCCCTGCTGTTCCTGTGGGGCCCCGAAGCACAGTGGGACTTCACCCGCTGGTTCCAACTCGGCGGTTTGTGGACATTCGTAGCCCTCCACGGCGCCTTCGCACTGATCGGCTTTTGCCTGCGTCAGATTGAAATCGCCCGTTTGGTAGGCATCCGTCCCTACAACGCCCTAGCATTCACCGGCCCCATCGCCGTGTTTGTGTCGGTGTTCCTGCTTTACCCCTTGGGTCAATCAGGCTGGTTCTTCGCCCCCAGTTTCGGCGTCGCAGCAATTTTCCGCTTCCTGTTATTCCTGCAAGGCTTCCACAACTGGACGCTCAACCCGTTCCACATGATGGGCGTTGCAGGCATCTTGGGCGGTGCGCTGTTGTGCGCCATCCACGGTGCAACCGTAGAAAACACCTTGTTTGAAGACGGCGAAGGCTCAAACACCTTCCGCGCCTTCAACCCAACTCAGTCTGAAGAAACCTACTCGATGGTTACAGCCAACCGTTTTTGGTCGCAAATCTTCGGAATTGCCTTCTCCAACAAACGCTGGTTGCACTTCTTCATGCTGTTCGTACCTGTCACAGGCTTGTGGATGAGCTCCATTGGCATCGTCGGTTTAGCATTAAACCTGCGCGCCTATGACTTCGTATCACAAGAATTACGCGCTGCTGAAGATCCTGAGTTTGAAACGTTCTACACTAAGAACATTCTGCTTAACGAAGGCATTCGTGCTTGGATGGCTCCGACAGACCAACCCCACGAAAACTTCATCTTCCCTGAAGAAGTTCTGCCTCGCGGTAACGCTCTGTAATTAGCGCGAAACATCAAAATTTCCAACATTTTAAAAGGGTAAGATAAAGCAGTTTAGGCTTTACCCTTAATGCTTAAAAAGCTCCCGCCACCAGGCAGGAGCTTTTTGTTTCCAGGAGTTGAGCGAATTAGCGCCCTAAAAAAAGTTGATTTTGTACAAAAACCAACTCTGCCTGTAGCTAGAAAAACTTGTGTCTTTATATCTCGTGAACTCTCCTATCTGGCAAGAAATCGATCTGCCTTTCCCAGCCGCCAGAGTTGCAATGAACCTGATAGCCACACAGCGCGGATTTTGGAGAACATATCCGCAAATGGCTGAAACTTCGATCGCCCGATTGCTGTAGAGATCGATCAAAGACCTTGCAGCAGCAGTAATTTGCCCTCATCTTACAAAAATCTCAATTTGCATCCCCCACTTCTAATTCCTTGTGTTATTCTAATAATTGTGAATACTAGAATGATACTCAGAACGCAAGTTCTTCTGGTAACGCTGGCAATGGCTAGCGCACAAATCATCACCTTAAATCTTGTATTTAGGTGATGTGCGTTCCAATATTAAGCCATTTAGCTAAATCTGGAGGTGATGCCCATGATAGAAAGTAGTAAACGCATGGGTCATCAGATTGGAAACTACCGGCTGTGCGCCGGGGCCGCTCACTAGCAGTCAGCCGTCGTCTCCAACGGGAAACGACTTCCACGGGGAACCAGGCTGAGCTAGGGATTCTCCCGGCAGTCAGGTTCTAATCTGAAGACCCGCTAGACCGCTCTCACCTCAAATAGTGTTAAATCTTGAGTATTAAAACTTGAGACTAAACGCTATTGGTGAGAGCGGATAGTTTTTGGTCAGGGTTTCTACACGTTGGCAGTTAATCTGCCATTCCTAATCCCAAAGAAAAAAAATTATGGCTGAGCTAATTAACAATACTGAAATTCAAGAGCGCGCCAGTCAATTGTCAGGCTGGACGGTTGAAGGTAAACAACTGCGGTGTACCCGTTTATTTAAAGATTTTATCGAAGCGATCACCTTTGTCAATAAGTTGGTAGCCCCCTCAGAAGCCGCAGCACATCACCCCGATATAGAAATTTCCTACAACAAAGTTACACTTAACTTGACAACTCACGATGCCGGAGGGTTAACTGAGAAAGACTTTGCGCTAGCCCAAGAAATTTCTACGCTAGATTAAAAGAGTGCCCGCTGGCCCAACAAGAGTCCCCGCTAGAGAAAAGCTCGCAAATAAAAAATCGACTTGGGATTAGAATCGGGTGCTAAAAAGTCGAGAGGCCAAACGTTCAATGTATAAAAGGCTATTCCCCATCATCCGACCATGATCGTATTTGAAAAGCCAGAGTTCAAGAACGAGTCTGCTGCCGAAAAAACCGATCTGATAGAAAAGCTTTTAGATATTGGCGCGGCTCTGTCGAGCGCCCAAGATTTGGGCGACTTGTTAAACTTAATTTTATCCAAAAGTAGGGAAATTACATACAGCGATGCTGGCAGCGTTTACTTAGTAGATCACAGCGACGAAAAATCTAAGCTGCTGTTCAAGGTAGCCCAAAACGCTTCTAAACCGAGACTGTCGTTTAAAGAGTTTGCCCTGCCACTGACAGACAAAAGCTTGGCGGGATACGTGGCAATTACAGGTCAAAGTTTGAACCTGTCTGATGCCTACGACTTACCCGTCGGCGTACCCTATCGGCTAGATACCAGTTTTGACAGGGATATTGATTACCGCACTTGCTCGGTAATGGTACTGCCGATGCAAAACCGACAGGGAGAGACAATAGGTGTACTGCAACTGATCAACCGGAAAACAAAGGCAGATACGGTGCTGACAGCAGACAATGCCTGGGAATCGACGCAGCAGTATTCGGAGTGGGAAGAAAGGATAGTTCGATCGCTCGCTTCTCAAGCAGCAATCTCGATCGAGCGCAATCAACTCCAAGACAGCATAGAAAATTTGTTCGAGGGCTTCGTCAAAGCCTCGGTGCAAGTCATAGAAGCCAGAGACCCCTGTACCTACGGCCATTCAGAACGAGTAGCAGCCCTCACAGTACGCCTGTCAGAAGAAGTAAACACTGTCACCAGCGGACGGCTGCGCTCTATTTACTTTAACAACCGCCAAATTCAAGAACTTCGCTACGCCGCCCTGCTGCACGATTTTGGCAAAATAGGAGTGCCCGAAGCAGTTTTGACCAAACAGAAAAAGCTTTACCCCGCACAGCTAGAAATCATTCGCCACCGCTTTGGCTTAGCTCTGCGGACGATGGAAATGGAATGCGTCCAGTCTAAGTATAAATACTTGCTGGAGCATTCTGCCTACCGAAAACACCCGAGCCAGGAGCCAGAGTGCGCTCACTGCCAGGACATCGAACAGCTAGACACTAAGCTAGCAGAAGCGAAAACCAGATTAGCAGAATACTGGGAAGTGCTGCTAGAGGCAAACGAGCCTCACATTTTGGCAGCAGAACCCCTAGCTCAACTGCAAGAGATTGCTCGACAAACTTATAGAGATATAGATGGGGCAAGGAAACCCCTGCTGAACTCAGACGAGATCGTGCAATTGATGGTGTCGAGGGGCAACCTGACGCCGGAAGAACGATCGGAAATAGAATCTCATGTAATTCACACTTACGAGTTTCTCAAACAAATTCCTTGGACAAAGGATTTAAAAAATGTTCCAGACATTGCCTACGGACATCACGAAAAACTCGACGGTACAGGCTATCCGCGAGGTTTAAACAAGTCAGAAATTCCAATTCAAGCGCAATTGATGACGATCGCCGATATCTACGACGCCCTGACAGCAGGCGATCGCCCCTACAAGCGAGCTCTGCGGACAGAGGCAGCGATGAAAATTTTGCGACAAGAAGCAGCTCACAATAAAATAAACGCTGATTTGTTAGAACTGTTCGATCATCGCCAAGTCTTTAGCGTCCTCGGACACAACTTGGATGTTAAAGTCGAATCAGCCTAGACGAGTCGGTCGTGCTGTGCTAAAAAGTAAATAAGGCGATCAGGTGCTATCTAGTGTCAGCCGTCAAATCAATCCCCAACCCAGTCCTGGTATGGTTTTGACGCAGTTGAGTAGAGGTTAAAAAACAGGCTCTATGCAGCCGTCAGTCACATCTATATACTCGGTCAGCCCGAAAGAATCAAAAGAAAAAGTGAATTTTAGGTCTCTTTTTAGAGTATGCTAGTTGAGCAACAACTGACCACATAGAAGACTAGAAAAGTTTCTCTGTAATCGGTGTGAGGATGAGAGTGAATATGTCGAAATTTTTGTGGAGTTACCTATTAATCAGCCCAGCAGTCTTAGGAGCTACCCTAGTAGTTTCTTCGAGCGCGATGGCAGCAGACGCTCAGCAGGCTGCTGATGCGCTCCAGCCAGCGGCAGCCAAAGCTGAAACCGCTGAAACCTCAGAAGCGAAACTAAATGCTTTAGCTGCTGTTTCCGAAACAACTGCCGCCAAAGCTGAAACCGCTGAAACCTCAGAAGCGAAACTAAATGCTTTAGCTGCTGTTTCCGAAACAACTGCCGCCTCCGAGCCAGTAGAAGAAATTTCCCAAGTCGCTGGCAGCGAAACTCCGGCAGCGATGGCAGATTTGGCCACGGCTGCAACTGAAAGTGCGATCGTCGGAGCCAACACAGCCCCTGCTGAGGCAGTGCCCCAAGCGGCATCACAACCTACAAGTGAATCTTTAGCTGCAGTTGAGCCAACAGTTGCTCAACCAGTAGAAAATTCGGCCCCTGCAGCGCAACTAGAAATTCCAGCCCCGGCAGCTACCGCTCTCCCAGAGCAAATCGGTGCAGTTCAATTAGAAACTCCAGCCCCGGCAGTGGCAGAGTCGATCGAACAAAGTTTGCCACAACCGGCTGAATCTTTAGCTCAAACTGCCACACCACAAGAGCAAAACCCAGCCGCCACATTAGAACAGCTCAACGAGTACAGCAGCGAAGGTGCTGCCGGCGGCGAAACTCAAGGTCAAGTCACCTCTGTTTCCCAACTTTCCGACGTGCGGCCTACAGACTGGGCCTTCCAAGCATTGCAATCCCTAGTCGAGCGCTACGGCTGTATTGCTGGTTATCCTGACGGCACCTTCCGTGGCAACCGGGCAATGACTCGCTACGAATTTGCAGCCGGTTTAAATGCTTGCTTAGACAAGGTGAGCGAGCTAATTAGAGGCGGCACGGGCAACTTCGCTACGAGAGATGACTTGGCAGCCCTCCAACGGCTCCAAGAAGAATTTGCAGCGGAACTGGCAACCCTGCGCGGTCGCGTCGATGCTCTGGAAGCTCGGACATCCGAACTCGAAGCCAACCAATTCTCCACCACTACCAAGCTGACTGGGGAAGCTATTTTCGCTCTCAGCGACGACTTTAGTAGCGACATTAGCGTTTTTGGCAGAGACGGCGAAAGAATCGGCAGCAACAATAACGAAACTGTCTTCCAACAACGGGTGCGTCTCAATTTAAATACGAGCTTCACCGGCAGAGACTTGCTGCTGACCAGGCTTCAAGTCGGCAACGGTCAAAGATTCAACCTTGGGGCTACCAGCGAAGGCACTCAAACTTGGAACGTAGTCGGCAGAACCGACAACGTTGTTGCCCTCGACACCTTGCTATACAAGTTCCCCGTCGGTCAGCGACTGAACGTTAGCCTGATAGCCAACGCTGGCGTTTGGGACGACATTATGCCGACTGTCAACCCTTATTTTGAAGACTTTGACGGTGGTAACGGATCACTGAGCGCCTTTGGACAGCGCAACCCAATCTACCGCTTGGGCGGTGGTGCAGGTATCGGCTTTGACTATGCCTTCGGCGGCAGGGGCTTACTGGGCGGCGTGTTCGGCCCAACTTCTCTGTCATTTGGTTATTTGGCGTCAAATGCAGCCAGTCCGGTTAAGGGTGCTGGCTTGTTGAACGGCGACTACGCGGCGATGGGTCAGTTGACTTTTACTCCTGGACGCAACTTGCAAGTTGCTTTCAACTATAACCACGGTTACTTTAATCGAGGTAACTTTGGCTTTGACAACGGTTTGGGAAATGGAATCGACAACCTCGGCGGTTTCACAGGTACCGGCGTGGCTAATTCTCTCAACGGTTTGAGCGAAGGCTTTGATGGCTTCAATGCTCGCAAAGTTGTCACCAACTCCTACGGGGCTCAGGCTTCGTTGCGACTGAGCCCGAGATTTATCCTTGGCGGCTGGGCTGGTTTAACCAATGCCCGCATTCTCGGCATCGGCGATGCGAGAATCTGGAACTACGCTGTTACCTTGGCTTTGCCCGATTTAGGGAAAGAAGGCAACTTGCTAGGGCTCGTGGTAGGTCGTGAGCCTTACTTGGATAAACTTGAAGCTGCAAGCAGTTTGCGGAGCTTCCGCAACGATGATTCGTATCACGTTGAAGGGTTCTACAAGTTTCAGCTCTCGGACAACATTTCTGTTACTCCGGGCGTGATTTGGGTGACAAATCCTAATCAAGATGACCGTAATGATGACATCATCATTGGTACTCTGAGAACTACTTTCACTTTCTAAGAGCGGGTTAGAGGAGGCAGGGAGGTTATACCCTCTCTGCTGGCCACTCTAAAGGCCAAGTTTAGCCCTGCCGAGCGCAGGGCTTTTTTGTTTGCGGGACGAAGGGGGCGTCAAGAATATATTAAAAATTAAAAATTATCAGTCATAAAGGCAGACAACCAATTTCTTGAGATCAGGCTGTGGTGGAAGGGGAGGGAGTCGAAACGAGAAACTGGGTTGGTTGGGTTCAGATTGCCGATCGTTCCAAGGATGAAGTGATGAAAGTCGATTAAGTTCAGTGGAAAACCGGGGTATAATAAAAGGTAAAGTTAGGAGTTAGAATTGGGAACTCAACATTGAGGAGAATTTTAACATCTGACTTCGGAGTTGATAATTCTGGTATTGGAAGCAATTATGGTAGAACTCTCCTGTAAAAGCGAATACGCAATCTTAGCTTTGCTGGAGCTTGCCGATTGCTACGATGAAGGCGAGCCTCTGCAAATTCGCCAGATAGCGGCTCAGCAAAATATTCCCGATCGATATTTAGAGCAGTTGCTGGCTACGATGAGACGCTGCGGGCTGATTCGCAGCCAGCGAGGAGCTAAGGGAGGTTATATCTTGGCGAGGGAACCCTGGAAAATTACACTCCTAGAAATTATCAACTGTCTCGAAGGCTCAGAGTTCGATCGCTCTGAAAAAGACTCGCCTGCTCAAACTGTAGAAAGTGCGGTGATTTGGGAAGTTTGGCAAGAAGCTCGATCGATTGCCAACTCAGTTTTGCAAAAATATACGCTACAGGATCTGTGCGAAAAGCGCAATGGCAGACGGCAGCTCGATATCATGTATTACATCTAGTTAAAATATTGCCAACTAGGAATTAACATTTACTTTCAACCACAAACTGACAAAGATTATGCGTATTGCTGGCGACATTACAGAATTGGTAGGGCGGACGCCTCTGGTGCAACTCAACCGCATTCCCCAAGCCGAAGGCTGCTTGGCTCGGATTGTGGTAAAACTTGAAGGCATGAATCCGGCAGCATCGGTGAAAGACCGCATCGGTGTCAGTATGATCAATCAAGCCGAGGCAGAAGGGCTGATTACTCCAGGCAAAACGGTTTTAGTTGAACCGACTTCTGGCAATACCGGAATTGCTCTGGCAATGGTGGCGGCGGCTAAGGGCTACCAGTTGATTTTGACCATGCCGGATACGATGAGCACGGAACGCCGATCGATGCTGCGAGCTTACGGGGCCCAACTAGAACTGACTCCCGGAATTGAGGGCATGAGTGGCTGCATCCGCCGCGCTCAAGAGATTGTGGACAAAACTCCCAATGCGTATATGTTGCAGCAGTTTCGGAATCCAGCGAACCCCCAGGTTCACCGTTCGACAACGGCTGAGGAAATTTGGGAAGATACAGACGGCGAAGTGGATTTCCTGATTTCGGGAGTCGGCACCGGCGGTACGATTACGGGTGTGGCAGAGGTGATTAAGTCGCGGAAACCAGAGTTTAAGGCGATCGCCGTTGAGCCCGCCAATAGTCAGGTACTGTCGGGCGGAAAGCCTGGGCCTCACAAAATTCAAGGTATCGGTGCTGGTTTTGTGCCGCCGGTGCTGAATGTCGATTCGATCGACGAAATTATAGTTGTTACGGATGACGAGTCGATCGCCTACAGCCGCCGCTTGGCCAGAGAAGAAGGACTGTTGTCCGGTATTTCCAGTGGTGCGGCACTATGTGCGGCTGTGAAAGTCGGCAAGCGCCCCGAAAATGCAGGGAAATTGATTGTAATGATTCAGCCTAGCTTCGGCGAACGCTATCTGAGCACTCCCTTGTTCCAAGATCCAGAACTCAATATGGCGATGGCCCTCAACTAGGCTAGCCTCCGACCCAAGTAGCAGAAAATGAGAGCAGGGCGTACAGTGTACGCCCTGCTTGGCTTTTGAGTTTAAAGGATTGTGATAGGTTGTAGCTCCCTCGATGGCGAATGATGCCGAATTTCTGAATACGCTTTTTTTTGAACCGCTTTGGGCACGTTAACGAAGGGGGCGCTGAGTGCTCTTGTAGCGAACGAAGAGAAAAGAAAAGAAGGAGCTAACTGTTGGCGGGAGGAGCGCTCTAGGAGTCCTCAATGTCGATCGGCTTGCCACTTCAAAAGCATCAATCTTTTTCTAAAATAGATTTATGATAATTTGAAAACTGACGTTTTTAACTTACACTTTTTGACATTTATATCAGATAAATACCTAATAAATTAGCAAATAATGATATTTTTGTCAAGCACTTTGTCGCAAATTATCCAGATTTCAAGGAAATAACAGCGTGTCTTCCGTTACCAATCACTACAAAACCCTAAAAATTAGCCCAACCGCAACACAAGCCGAGATTAAACAAGCATACCGCCGTTTAGTCAAATTATTTCATCCAGACAGCCGCAGCGACACAGCGGGTCACGAAGAAATTGTCCGCCTCAATGCAGCCTATGAAATATTAGGAGACGCCCAGCACAGACAATCTTACGATCGCCAATTTTCCGAGCAAACCGAACAGCAATCACCAGCCGCACCAAACGTCAGCCGCCAGCAAACACAAACAGCACGGGACGCTGACGAACAAATGGAACAGTGGCTGATTAAAGTATACAAACCCGTCAATAGAATGCTCAACAGCATCTTGAAGCCGCTTAAAAAAGAAATAGACGAATTGTCAGCAGATCCGTTTGATGACGAACTGATAGAAAAGTTTCAACTTTATATCGAAACCAGCCGCGAGTTCCTCAAAAAAGCTCATAACTTTCTTACCTCAATGCCCAATCCATCTAATGTAGCCGGAGTTGCGGCCCATCTCTACTACTGTATCAATCAAGTCGGAGACGGCATAGAAGAATTGTATTTATTTACCCTCAATTATGACGATCGCCACTTGCACACCGGTCAAGAACTGTTTAGAATTGCCGCTAGACTGCGGCGGGAAGCACAGAATGAATTAAAAATTAAAAGTTAGGTAGTCAAGGAGAGTGGGAGAGTGGGAGAGTGGGAGAGTGGGAGAATTGCCCAATTCCCAATTCCCAATTCCCAATTCCCAATTTCCTCAGCATTCATCCGTTAAATCCGTTAAATCCCCTACACTGCGCGTTGCCGAACTTCCTTCTTTCAAATTCCAAAAAGAACTTGAATGCGCTTGCGAATTTTAATAAAAGGAGTTTGTCCCAGAGAGTCGCCATCTAACAATCCCAAATCTCTCAAAGCTTGCTGGCGTTCCGACAATTTTTGAGCAATCTGATCGGCTAAATTGGGTTGTTCTCTTAAAAGTTTTTGCAAATCGTGACGTTCCACCACAAACAAAATTGCATCTTCGCTAGTTTTTACAGTCGCCGTTCTCGGAGTACCCAACAGCAAAGATATTTCCCCAAAAAACTCGCCCTCATGAAGCGTAGCAATATACTGACCAGCTTTTTGAGAAAGAACTTCTACAGCACCCGAAAGAATAATATAAAAAGAATCGCCAGGATCATTTTCTTTACATATAATCTGTCCCGCTGGAAACAGTTGTCGGTAGCCGTATTCAATTAACTGTCGCAGTTCTAAATCCGTACACTGTTCAAAATAAGTTACTCGCCGCAACAAATCTCGCAGCGTCCAATTATTAGGGGATTTAGATCCTGGATTTTTAGGTTCTGAAACGGGGGAATTAGATTTCAACTCGGCTGAATGTTTGGGATTATGTGGAAAAAGTTTGCCGTTGGAATTATCGTCTTTGTTCTGGTGAAAATGTTTAGTTAACTCTTGCGGGTTTCGCAGCCACAAATCCCGCTGGGGAAAGGGAATTTCTATCTTTCGGTGACGCAATTCGTAATCAATTAAAAAATTGACCGTGCTTTTAATAGCATCGCTTTCCTGCGGCTTATCAATCCAAACTAAAAGCTCAAAATTTAAAGCGTTATCTCCAAAACCGTGAAACCCTACTTTAGGAGAAGGGTGGGATAAGACATTTGATTCCATCCGCGCCGCAATTAGCAGCGCTTCCGTAACTATTACTGGGTCAGAGCCGTAAGCAACGCCGACGGGGATGTGGAGGCGACATCGGGCGTCTCTGTAACTCCAGTTAATAATGTTAGTTTCGACAAACTTAATATTTGGTATTATTACAAATAATCCGTCAATTGTTTTAATAACTGTGGAACGAATAGAAATCGTTTCAACTGTTCCTAATAAATTGTCTATTTCAATAAAGTCTCCGACTCTAATTTGGTTTTCAAATAGCAGGGTGAGACCGCTGATAAAGTTGCTGGCGAGATTTTGCAAGCCGAAGCCGAAACCAATGCCGACAACGCCAGCTAAGACGGTGAGAGAAGTGAGGTTGATGCCGGCACTTTGCAGGACGAATATACAGCCAAGAGTTGCTAAGATATAGCTAATGATGGTGGAAATTGCTTCTCGACTGCCACGATCTAATCCCATCCGAACTAGCAAGCTGCGCTTGATTCCTTCACTAATAATCTTAGCTATAATCAAGGCAAATATAGCTAAAATTATCAGTTTAACGATCGCACTAATGGACAGATGAGCGTCCCCGATATAGAAGAGGGGGGTTGTCATCGCACCCGACCAATTTTCAAAAAAGTGATCGGCTCGTGCAGTAATCCTATTCATTAATATTTGGTAATGGGTAATGGGTGATTAGTTTTGAGCGCAACTGAACCGCAAACTGTTAACTATTGCAGAGCTTAGGCGAAAAACTCGAACTGTGGAGTGCCCTGTGTGGCAAAAAGGTCGATTCCCTACCCTTGGGGAACGCTTCGCGAACGGAATAGCTCAGCTTCACCCACTCTCTCAAAGACTCGTAACTGATGGGTTAGTAACAGATGGCGAGAAACTGTTTTGTAGCGGTATTTTCTGCCGGATATCTGTGTTGTGGCGTAAAATAGGTTCGGCGGCTCGATCGAGCGACTTGTTGCCAATATTTGGAAAATTGATAGAAATTCATTTACAGCACCCTCAAATAATCGAAAAATTCCAGCAAAAATTAGTTTATCCTTAAGAAGCGAGTCCTTTACAGAACTTAACAAGCTTACCCTACTTGACTTTTATGCAGTGCATCATCAATCGTCGGGCACAGTTTTCGGCGAGTCACCGGTACTGGCTGCCGGAGTTGAGCGAAGCCGAGAACTTTGAGCGGTTTGGCCCAACTGCCCGCGCACCGGGACACGGACACAATTACGTCCTTTTCGTTTCCATGATAGGCGAACTCGACGAGTACGGCATGGTGCTCAACCTGTCTGATGTCAAGCACGTCATCAAACGGGAAGTTACCAAGGATCTCGATTTTTCCTTTCTCAACGAAGCGTGGCCGGAATTTGAGCAGACTCTGCCAACTACTGAAAACATAGCACGGCAAATTTGGCTGCGCCTAGCGCCTCATTTGCCTGTGAGCAAAATTCAATTGTTTGAACATCCCGAACTTTGGGCTGAATATTTAGGAAACGGAATGGAAGCTTATTTAACTTTGTCCACTCATTTTAGCGCGGCTCATCGGTTGGCTCGTCCCGATTTGAGCTTTGAAGAAAACTCGGAAATTTACGGCAAATGTGCTCGTCCCAACGGTCACGGTCACAACTATCATTTAGAGGTGACTGTTAAAGGGGAAATTGATGCGCGGACTGGCATGATTGCTGATTTGGGAGCTTTACAAAAAGCCGTTGACGATTATGTTGTTGAACCGTTCGATCACACTTTTTTAAATAAGGATATAGCTTATTTTGAGAACGTTGTGCCGACGGCAGAGAATATTGCAGTTCGGATCGGGCAATTATTGCGATCGCCCGTTCGGGAATTGGGCGCCCAGTTGCACAAGATTAAGCTGATTGAAAGTCCGAATAATAGCTGTGAAATTTACGGCGCTGATTTAGAGGAAGTGGCGGCTGAACGTCAGCAGCCAGAAGCAATTGTAGCTAGGGTTTAAAGCTAAAAATTGGGTCTGTTGGGGCGGGTTCACCGGGATATTGGGCTAATTGTGCAGATTGGTAAACCCGCCCCGATGATTTCGAGGGTTATTCAACCGGATTAGGCGCGAGAATATATTTTTGGACAAAAGTTCCACAGCCAGAATTATTGGCACTTTTCCTGAAAAGTCAAGCTGCGCGCGTATTTTGGAGATAGTAAGTCAGCATTCCTCATGTCAGCTATTCTAACTGCTGAGAGTATGAGGTCGATCGCCCGATCGCTGACAACCAAGCACCAATTTCTCCTAAATGAGTTGACGTTTATGCGCGTCTCTAATCTAGCTCTCTTGACTCTGGCCGCCCTCGCATCCCAGAATTTAACTGCTAATACTAGCACCAATCCTGCTGCACCTCCTATTTCTCCTCAGACACCGCAAGCTAGCAACTTTGTTGATGCTGTAAATAATACTGAATCGCGTCGGGCTGAGTCAATTAGTGAGCCTGAGACGATCGCCTACGAACAATTTTCCCCAAATATTACCGTATCCCGTCGGGCTGAGCCGATTAGCGAGCCTGAGACGATCGCCCACGAACAATTTTCCCCGCGAATTGCTGTAAAATCGCCGACAGGTTTGTTGGTAGCGGCCGCTCAACCCGATTTATCTGCTAGTGCAAAAACCAAGGCGAATACTCCTGCTGCATCCGGCGATGAACTAACAAAATCTTTACAAGAAACCTGGCTGGCTAAATTAATCGAAACTGGGGCTGAAAGCAATCCTCAAGTTCGCGAGGTTTTCGCTTTTATCTCTCCGTCTAGTGGCAGTGCTGAATCTGGGTATGGTTTTAACAGTACCATAACTCTGCTCAATATTTTGCTGATTCTTGGTACGGTATTTCCACCGATGACAATTGCATTTTTTTGGATGATGCGACGGCTGATAATCAAACAGTTGGTTGCTGATGCCAATAAACGATTGCAAGGCATTGGTGTATTAGAATCAGAACTAAGAAATTCTAGCCAACTGAATCAAAAGTTGAGGGATGAATTAGAATCGCAAATGGGTGCCGCTAAACAATCCATTGATTTTTTAACTAGAGAAACTGAACTTTCCAAATCTTCCGTGGAGCAAATTGAGACTCTCAAATCTCAATTTATCATGCACCTGCAAGTTTTGCTGAGAGAAGTTGACGAGAAAAAATCTCAAATTGTTCAAGAAATTGCCCAAGTTCCCGCAGTTGTTGCCAAAGAAGCTCTCAAAATCGCACCTCAAGCGGCCTTAGACAATTCCCAAAATTCGCAAACTGCACCCGCTAGCGACGAAAAATTGATTGCTGACGATTATATTAAGCAGGCCGAAGGGCTTTATTTTCAAGGCAATTATGATGAAGCATTAGTCTGTTTGGAAAAAGCTGTTTTAGCGAATAAATTTTTGAATGAGGCTTGGTATTGGCGCGCAAATGTGTTAGTAAAATTGCAGCGCTTGGAAGAAGCACTCGCCTGTTACGACCAAGCAATATTAATTAAACCGGATAACTACGAAGCATGGTATAATAAAGCGAGTTTGTTGGCCAAACTGCAGAAGTACGAAGAGGCGATAGCCTGTTACGAGCGAGCAAGTTCGAGCGAATCCAGAAAATACGCTTGTTGGCACAGTATAGCGGCTTTGTTGGCTAAATTGCAGCATTACGAAGAAGCGATCGCCAGTTACGATCGCGCCCTCGCTATCAAAGCAACCGACAGCGAAATTTGGCACAACAGAGGTGCGATGCTGGGCAAAATACAGCAGTACGCAGCAGCAGTCGATTCTTACGATCGCGCTCTGGCTTTCAATCCCAACAGATACGAAACTTGGTACAATCGAGGCAATATGCTGTGGAGACTCCTCCGCTACAGCGATGCTATTGATTCTTACGATCGGGCGATCGGCATCCGGCCCGATAAATACGAAGTTTGGTACAATAGAGCTGCTGTGCTCGGAAAATTGCAGCGATATCAAGAATCGATCGAATCCTACGACAAAGCAATCGCCCTTAAACCGGAGGATTTTGAAGTGTGGCACAACCGAGGCGTAGCTTTCGAGAAACTATCGCAGCACGAAGCAGCAATTGCATCTTACGAATCAGCAATTACCATTAATTCCGAGTGTTACGAAGCTTGGTTTGGCAAAGGCGAATCATTGGCCAAATTACAGCGCAATGAAGAAGCGATCGCAGCTTATGAGAAAGCGATTGCTATTAAGCCAGACTCCTACGATGCTTGGCATCACTTGGGCACAGCTTTGTCAGAATTAAAGCGTTATGAGGAAGCAATGGCAGCTTACGATCAAGCTATTGCCATCAAACCTGACAATGCGGAAGCTTGGCGCGATCGCGGCGCAATTATATCAGAATTAAAACAGGATACAGACAAAATTGACTCGGGGGAATCTGATATTACAAATGCCTCTGATAGCAAGGTCGAGCAACCTAAGTCAGCAGATTCAATGTAAGAATTGATGATTACATAGCACTTTTCAGTAAAATCAGGTACGCCTGGAAATTGGAATGCGATCGGGGCGTACTTCACTTATTTGAGAATCGGTATAGTGGCTTAGGGGAAAATTGCGTGAGTGCGATCGGCACGGGTGACTCTGGCGAGACTAACTTGTGGGTAGGAACGCCCTGCGGCTTCAGTTGTTACAGCTATTTGCGAAAAAAATGAGCAATGAGGAGGCTCAGTCAAGTTTACAGTCTCATCATCTAGGCATTATGCCGAATAATTTGTTTATTATAGAAAAGACGCTTTGGTTATAGATATAACTTCACTCTTGCATGGCCCCTAGTGAGTTTCAGCCCTACTTACAAGAAATCTGCCGGCGCTACGAGGATTGGTGGACTGTGGATGTCTTCACCGAAACGATCGCGGAGCGACAGGCAACCTTCTCATTTGAGCAGATAGTGCAAACTGAGGAGAAGAAACCAGAGGAAGAGAAAAAGGCACAAATCGTCTCACTGCGAATATTACAAGGAATCCAGGATTATGTCGAATCTGAGCATATTTTGCTGGTAGGTTCCCCCGGTGTCGGCAAATCAACCGCGCTTTTTCGTTGTTTGGTCAGCTTTGCAAAGGAAGAGGTTGAGAAACCAGAACCTCGAATTCCTGTGCTGATTCCCTTGAAAAGGTATAAAGTCAGTTTTTCTAGCCCTGAAGATCCTTCAGGGATGTTGACTCTGATTAGAAATGCACTTAAGCCACAACTACGACTAACAATTCCAGAAGTTGAAGAACTATTGTTTCAGAAACGGCTGATTCTACTCTTAGATGGCTTGAACGAGATGCCAGCAGCAGACACAGTTCGTACAGAACTGAAAACATTTCGTGAGGAGTGCGAGCAGATTAAGATTCCACTCATCTGCACAACACGAGAGCTAGGAAACGGCGATCTAGGTATTAAAAGACGACTGCAAGTACAGCCTCTTGATCCTAGAGAAATTGATCGCTTTTTGCGAGAATGTATGCCCGCTCAAGCGCAACAAGTGTTGCAATTGTTAAGCCGAGACAACCGAGAGTTAAGCCGCACGCCATTTGTTTTGTGGATGCTGTATCAATTGTTTCAGGACAGGGGTACTGCTGCTGTAGATACTTTGGGACAGGCATTCCGTCAATTTTTTCACACTTTCAAAAAATATAAGGAAGGCGCACCCGTTACAGATGAGCGTCGTAAAGATTGGAATCCTTGGCTGGAACATTTAGCGTTTACAATGCTGAACTCTCCAGAGCCAACTGATCCTGGCTTAATCATCTCTGATGAGCGAGCAGAAAAATTGCTGGTTGAAAAGTTTGGCGATCTTCATGGTGCTCCATCCCGGATTGAAGAGTTGGTTAAGTATCACGTTTTGGAAAGAGTCTCTGAGAGGGAAGTTAGTTTTCAGCATCAACTAATCCAGGAATACTATGCGGCGGAATACTTGCTGCGAACCCTACCTGAGCTTCTGAAGGATGAGGAAGGTGAGACAAAACTGAAGTGTCATTATCTTAACTACCTGAAATGGACCGAGCCGATCGCCATCATGCTTGGACTACCGGAACTCACTGAAAAACAGGCAGAAAAATTAATAGCGCTGGCGTTAGATGTAGATTTGAAGTTAGGTGCAAGGTTAGCGGGGGCAGTGAAACCAGAGCCAGATATTCAACAAAAAACAGTAAGCATGATTGCTAGCCAACAGGTTCCAGAATGGTTGAGGATATTCCTCCTTGGAGAAACCAAATCTCCACAAGTGGCTCATGAATTAATGAAGACAATCAAAGACCCAAATCCAGTTACCCGCAGGAACTCGGTTTTCGCATTAAGGCAATTGAATAGTGAAGCCGCTATGCCTCTAATAGTTATAGCAATTGAAGATTCCGATCCTAATGTACGTAGGACTGCTATACGAGTAATTGGAGAGTTAGGCATTAAAGATCAAGAAGCAATTCCCCTAATAACTCAAATTCTAAATAAAGAGCAAAGTGACTTGGTTCGTGAAGCGGTAGTAGTATTTGTGCTAAGCAAATTAGATTCTGAAGCAGCTATTATGGAATTACTTAGGATAACACAAGATCCCAAGTATCCTAAAGTCGGAATAATAGCTAGGCGATATCTGGAGAAAAAGAACCGTGAAATAGTAATTAATGTCTTAATTAAATTTTTGAAAACGAGTGACAACTTTATTCGTATAAGTGCGCTCCACCTATTAGGTGAGTTAGGGGATGAAAAAATTCTACCTAACTTATTTGAAGCCAAGTTAGATTTGAGCACAGATGTCCATAATGCAGCTTGTGATGCTCTTGATAAGGTGAAAAAGAGAGCACTAGCTAAGGAGAGTGGTGAAATAGAAAGTCAGCAAATGCAACAACAAGACCAAATTAATATGTGGCGTGGATACCTAGATTCTGAAGAATACATCGCAAGAGGTAATGCAATTCATTCTCTGGCAAGTCTTCTTGCTAAAGAAACAGTCATCCCTTTAATAGAGAAGGCTTTAGACGATCCACACCCTTATGTGCGGGGACACGCAATTACTCATTTGCTGAGACTTATGGGTAATGAAGCAATTCCTCAAGCAATTAGAGCTTTAGATGATCCAAACTATGAGGTTCGTGATAAGGCAGCTCAGGCATTGGCTGGTTTGAGGCAAAATCTACCTGAAAAGTTAGAAATCCCGGAGGAGACAGTTTCTAAGCTGATCGAAATTTTAAATGAAGATCAAGATACAAATGAAGATGAAGATACATCTGTCCGTAGCGTAACAATACATACTCTTATAAATCTCTGTTCTCTACAGCCAAGTTTAGTAGGTAAAGATTTGGAAAGTGCTTTTCTAAAGGCCTCAGACTCTTCAGATATGTTCCTACGCAGTAAGGCTGCCGAAGGTTTGCAAAATTTTAGCAGTGACAGAGTTTCGATGAGATTATTGGAGATGGTAGAAGATCCAAGTTTTTTAGTGGCTTTAACTGCAACTGAAACATTAAAAAATATGCCATATAATATAATTACGGCTAAACATCTTCCTGCTTTGAGTGAGTTAATTTATACTTCACAAGAAACGTTTGCGCTTGAGGCGATCGTTGCCATTCAATCACGCTGCCGCTTCTACAACTACGAATTTTATCAGCAAGCCCAGGAAGCAGATAATTTAGGATTTGAAGATGCTTTAATCAGGAATTTATACAAAGATATAGATAAAATAATCTCTCAAATTCAAGAAAATCCGGAACTGCGCCAGGACGACAATGAAGATCGACTGAATATAGAGATCGTGGATCAATTGCGTAGCTTAGGGCATGAGGCCTCACATGAAACAAAAATTAATGGTAATGTTGACATTGTTGTTAGAAAAAATGATTTTTTATGGCTTGGAGAAGCCAAAATCTATAGGGGCAACAATTCTTTATGGGAAGGGTTTTTACAACTCACTACAAGATACTCAATCGGTGATTTTAATCAAGAAAATGGTGGTTTATTAATTTATATTCGTGAGGAAGATGCAAGCTCAATTATGCAAAAATGGCAAAAATACTTGATTGAAAAAAGCTTGCCAGATTTTAGTTACAGACCTTACAAAATGAAAAGCCTAGCTTTTATATCAACTCATAAACATGAAAGATCAGGGCAACCCTTTCATGTCAGACATATCCCAGTTATGCTTCATTCTGATCCCAAAGATAAAAGTGGACGAGGTAGAAAAACATCACCTTAAATCGCAAAAACTCAATCAGGAGAGCGATACTTGTACAGATAGCGATCGCACTCCTTATCGCCACCCTACGATTCCATCAACGATCGCACCCACTGAAAATCACCCTCACTCAGCGCTGGTATAGACTACACTGAATAATCGATCGCCAAATCTAAAGCAGCCTCCCGATCAACTTCACCCAAAACCTCAGATAAATTCACAACAGGTTCTTCATCTCCTGACCTATCTTTAACTTTATCGTCTTGAAAAAGCTTCAAAACAAAAACAACGCGCCGATCGCCTAGCAGCCAAATTGCGCGAGATGGGGATTAATCCTGATGAGGTGTGATTGTTTTTAGATTGTTAAATGGGGTACGATCGCACTTTTTAAACAGCAGGAGTATCAAAAGTCGGGAAAGGCGATCGCTCCCCTCATCTATACTCTCAATATTAAGATTTCCTTAGTTGCTGCCGTCGCGCACAGAAATCGGTGATACAATCAACAGCTTAGCTAGGGGTGCCCGAATATCCGGGCTGAGAAAACACCCTTAGAACCTGAGTCTGGGTAATACCAGCGGAGGGAAGCTGTTTATCAAGGAAATTAAATATGCGTACCGAATGGATCGCTAAGCGTCAGGGGCACACCAATGTATCTCAAATGCACTACGCCCGCCAAGGTGTAATTACTGAGGAAATGCACTTTGTTGCGAAGCGAGAAAATCTCCCGCCAGAACTGATCCGCGCGGAAGTAGCACGGGGACGGATGATTATTCCCGCTAATATCAATCACACGAATTTAGAACCGATGGCGATCGGCATTGCGTCTAAATGCAAAGTCAATGCTAACATCGGTGCATCTCCCAACTCTTCCAATATGGAAGAAGAAGTTGACAAGCTTAAATTAGCAGTGAAATACGGCGCTGATACCGTGATGGACTTGTCCACTGGCGGCGGTAATTTGGATGAAATTCGCACTACAATTATCAAAGCTTCACCGGTGCCGATCGGTACTGTACCAATTTACCAAGCACTAGAAAGCGTTCATGGTAATATGGAAAGTCTGACGCCCAATGACTTTCTTCACATCATTGACAAACACGCTCAACAAGGTGTTGATTACCAAACAATTCACGCCGGAATTCTGATCGAGCATTTGCCGTTGGTAAAAAATAGACTAACTGGAATCGTCTCTCGCGGCGGCGGCATTTTGGCGCGGTGGATGCTGCATCACCACAAACAAAATCCTCTCTACACTCACTTTAACGACATCATTGAAATCTTCAAAAAATACGATGTTTCGTTTAGTTTGGGAGATTCTTTGCGCCCCGGTTGCACTCACGATGCGTCGGATGAGGCTCAATTAGCTGAACTCAAAACTTTGGGACAATTAACTCGCAAAGCTTGGGAACATGACGTGCAGGTAATGGTGGAAGGCCCCGGCCACGTGCCGATGGATCAAATTGAGTTTAATGTCAAAAAACAAATGGAGGAGTGTTCGGAAGCTCCTTTCTATGTTTTGGGGCCGTTGGTGACAGATATTGCGCCTGGATACGACCACATTACCTCAGCAATTGGGGCCGCGATGGCTGGTTGGTACGGTACTGCAATGCTGTGTTACGTGACACCGAAGGAACACTTAGGATTGCCGAATGCTGAGGATGTCCGAAACGGGCTGATTGCTTACAAAATCGCGGCTCACGCAGCAGATATTGCACGGGGTCGTCCGGGTGCGCGCGATCGCGATGATGAACTCTCGAAAGCACGTTACAATTTCGATTGGAACCGTCAATTTGAGCTGTCATTAGATCCAGAACGGGCAAAGGAATATCACGACGAAACTTTGCCAGCGGATATCTATAAAACTGCTGAATTCTGTTCGATGTGCGGCCCTAAATTCTGTCCGATGCAGACTAAGGTTGATGCCGATGCTTTGACAGAATTAGAGAAGTTTTTGGCTAAGGAACCTGTAGCCCAAAGCTAATTCGATTAATTCGTAGGGTGCTGATAGCGCACCTTACGAATTAATCCTAAAGCTGTTTCGTTTCTTGCGGGGCGGGCATCCTGCTCGCTCAAAAGTAGGGTTCTGATGGCGCACATTACTTAAGGTTATATTAAAAGCAGTTTCCCAAAAAGAGAATTGCGAGGTTCCCTTGCAGGTACTTTTTTGTTGCCAAGGAATCCAGAATTTTATCAAGATTGGGATGAGCAAAAAAAGTCGCTATTTGCTCTTTAGTTAATAGGTTGCCATCTGGATCATGCCCAAATTCTTTATTTCACCTTTTCAATATAAAACTCTTCATCAACTTAATTTCGTCTAAACTGAACTCGCCTCGCCAACCCAGTTCGCAAGAATGAAGAGAGTTGCCACTGCGATAGTCAATTAGCCGCCTACCCTGTACTGGTAAACTAACTGAGCATCGCGATTGATTTCGCTGCTTAATACGCATTCCGTTTCCAGATTCAAGGAACGAGCGGCGGCCTCAAACGCTAATCTCATGCCGCCTATTCCTGAGAATAAGTCAATAAATCGAATTTTTTTCATAGCCATTAAGCCTGCGCTAAAAACTCATATTTTGTACGATTTTTCAATCGACGCAGAGCCTCTAGATATTCATTACCAGGTAGAGCCTGGTAACGAGAAATTTTCAATTTGTAGGGTGCGTTAACGCCGTGTAACGCACCGCCAGCCTAATGCACCATTTGAGCTAAGTAAAAGATTTACCTGGATATGTTAACTTGCGCTGTCTGTTGGCACGTTGAAAGAATGCGGCGATCGTTTGAGCTAATTTTGCGAATAGAATGCAGATTTGTTAGCTGAGTATTGATTTCAATTGTTTGAATTTTTCCGGCTGAGATTGCCTTCCCCGACAGTGTATTTCCCTCAATTTTACCAGTGAAGCACGCAAAGTCCGATCGCGGCGCGTAGATTGCACCAACCACCCGATCGTCCTGGCGTTGAAACACTATATAGTTTTGAAGAACTTGGTTGGGCTGTGGCGAATCTCCGTACAGGTAAATACCATCTGGCAAAGCAGCAACATTAGTCTTAGATGGATTTTGTTGTGCTTGAAGCGGTTGTTGCTGAATGCCAACACCAATTAGTGTCAGAGGACAAATAAAGGCTGTTGCCAGTAGTTTCCATTTCCTTTTAATAGATGCAGGTAAAATCATTACTGCTTCTCCTTGCTGCGTCATGTAACATATTAAAACAGTTTTCTCTAGTTAATATCTCACTCAGGTTATAATTCCGATCTGCTAAAATCTGCCGATTGGTAGAGATTCTGAACCTGAAAGCTGGCGCTTGTTTAGCACCGACAACTTTATTTTCCTTTGTGATCCCAGTACCTGAGCTAATTTTGATAAAATTAGAGCGAGCAGAGTTTATAGTTCCCTTCAATAAAACACCGCTCTAAGGTTGATGCCGATGCTTTGGCGGAATTAGAGAAGTTTTTGGCTAAGGAACCTGTAGCGCAAAGCTAATTGATCGGGTGGGCGTAAATACTCGGCTCACCCTTCCCAATTCACCACGAGCTAACTTTTTGTTTGGTAGAACACAAAACATTCTGAATAACTTCTAGAGCAACAGATTTAACTACATTAATACTTACACTATTACCCAGTTGATGATAAGCTTTATCATCATTAGGATGCAAAATAAAACTATCTGAAAAACCTTGTAACCGTGCTGCTTCGCGGGGAGTAATCCTGCGGACTCGGTTATGATAGTAAACTCCTAATCTATTAGAATCACTGGCAACAATTGTTACAGAAATTTTCTGCGGATCGAGAAATTTATAGACTTCAAAGGAAAAATTACCGGATACAGGTTTGTATTGATTGTTGTTCCGTTGCAGGTACTTTTTTTTTACCAAGGAATCTAGAATTTCATTAAGATTGGGATGAGCAAAAAAAGTAGCTATTTGCTCTTTAGTTAATAGCTTGCCATCTTGGTCAGCTCCAAATTCTTTATTGCGCCTTTTCAAGATAAAAAGATTCATTAATTCAATTTCATCTAAACTGCACTCGCCTCGCAAACCCAGTTCCCAAGAATGAATCGAATTGCCGCCGCGATAGTCAATTAGCCGCCTACCGTGCAGTCGGCTGAAATCATTGTTAACTATTTGTTTCAAGGCATTAACAAATTCTGGCGAACAATCATATTTTGGTTCGGGATTGTCTTCCAAAATATCTGCAACTGTGACAGGTTGACTTAACGGGGAAAAGAACGATAGCTGTTGATGACTAGAGGAATGCGAATCTTTTGGGCCTAAGTCAGAAATTAAGCCAAATTGGGGCGAAGCATTTAAAATTCCTACTAGGTAAACTCGGACACGGTTCTGAGGTAAGCTAAAGTTAGAGCTGTTAAGCAAAAAATAATCGAAGCTGTAACCTCGGCTTTTGATTTCGCCCTTAATAGTTTCGAGGGTTCTGCCGCCGTCGTGGCTGACAAGCCCCCGCACGTTCTCGAAAATAAATGCTTGAGGTTTAAAGGTATCAATTAACCTCGCAATCTCAAAAAATAGGGTGCCTCTGGTGTCTCCAAAGCCCTCTTTTTTGCCAGCATAGGAGAAAGACTGACAAGGAAATCCCGCTAGTAAAATTTCATGTTCAGGCAGTTTGTCAATTAATCGGATGTCGCCTAAAGGTGTGTCGGCAAAGTTTTTCTGGTAAACTAATTGAGCGTCGGGGTTGATTTCGCTGCTTAATACGCATTCTGTTTCCAGATTCAAGGAACGAGCGGCGGATTCAAAGGCTAATCTCATGCCGCCTATTCCTGAGAATAAGTCAATAAAACGGATGGTTTTCATAGCCTTAAACTCGCTGGTTAAGATTGATATCTTGCACTATTGTTAACATGAGGCAGAGCGAAAATATCTCCGTTACCAAGTTCTACCTGGTAACGAAGGGAAGCGCATAAACTGCTATTTCTTGCTACTAATCCATTCCTTAAGATCCTGAATGGTAAAAATGGCTTGAAAATCCAATCCCGCCTCGCGATATAATTCCCCTCCACCTTGCTCTCTGTCAATCAGCGACAAAACACGATCGACTTTATAACCCGCACCCCGCAACCTTTCCACCGCCTGCATCGCCGACTTACCCGTCGTCACCACATCCTCCAAAACCGCCACATTCGTCCCCTCTGGCAACAGCGGCCCCTCAATATACGCCATTGTCCCGTGTCCCTTCGTCTCCTTTCTGACAATTAGCGCCGGAATCGATCGACCTTCCAGAGCCGAAACCACACTCACAGCAGTTACAATCGGGTCAGCACCCAAAGTCAAACCGCCCACAGCTTCCACATCCGACGACAGCATCGACAACAGCAAACGTCCCGTTGCCAAAGCACCTTCAGCGTGCAGCGTCACCGGCTTGCAGTTAATGTAATAAGAACTTTTCTGCCCCGAAGACAACACAAAATCACCTTCGCGATAGGCAAACTCGCACAATAAATCTAGAAGTCGATCGCGCAACACCTTTAAATCCGCAGCATTCATAACTCACACCGTGTAAAAAACACAAATAATCCGTCGATAATCAGTTTATATTGGAATCGGAATTAATTAAGGAGGCCCAAATATATGAGTCAAAAGTTAAAAAGCCTGAGCGGCGCGTTGATTCTCGCTGTCGCCTCTGCCGCAATGGCATACGTCAAACCAGCTCAAGCACAAACAGAGCGATTTCACCCGATTGCCGACGACTTCAACCGACAATACTTTGAAGCTTCAGGAGACTTTTACCACAACGTCAGCTTGCAAGGTTACTTGGGCGACTATTTAGGCATCGGTTCCCCCAGCGGCGTCGTTGCCTTTCCCGAAAAAGAAATCGAGCGGGATGCCAGTCGCATCAACGGCTTTTACCGACGAGTCATGCAGCGGCAAGTTTCCAGCGACCCGATTCTCCGCGTCCCAGATGCCGTCAATCCCTTCGATGCCTCAATCATGGCACTGCCTGCAGCTTGCCAGCTAGGACCTCAACCAAGCGGCTGTTTCCCCACTCCCGCCGGACTCCAAGATCAGTTTACACTTCCAACACAGCAGGAAGGTTCACCGACTGATCCAGGACCAGTTAGAGGACTTTATCAAGTATCGCCGGCTGGCCAGAATTAGTCGATCGACAGTTGCGAGTTTTGAGCCGAGGCGGGTTTACTCAATCTTGGATTTGTATTAGAGAGAAAGCCTCAACCCGCCCCAGAAGCTCATGTTTTGGCAATCGTTTCGGTAAACGCGCCACTGACTTTTTTTTCACAATCGCAGTTATTTTACAATAATAAATATTATCCAATATTTATCAAACAATGCTGCCATCAGGCATGATTGTTCTTTTCAAAATAGCTTCGCCCAGATTAGCTCCCGCCAAGTTCGCTCCTCTGAGATTTGCCCCGGTCAAATTAGCCCCTCTCAAATCAGCTTTGCCAAGGTTTGTCCACCGGAAATCTGCCGCGCTCAACTCTGCAAAACAGAGATTTGCCCGGAAAAGATATGCTCCAGTGAAGTGAGCTTCCCCGAGGTTAGCTTTAGAGAAATTAGCTGCATAGCAATGTGCTTCAATCAATTCGGCTTGAGTCAGATTGGCTTGACTGAGATTAGCAAAGTTGAGGTTTGCGCCCATCGCATTAACTCGAGACATCACCGCACCGATTAAATTCGCCTCTCCAAAATCGGTTTGTTGGAGATTGGCACCGCTAATGTCAGCCCCAATTAAATTAGCACCGCTCAAATCAGCTCCCCTCATGTCGGCCGCTCGCAGGTTGGTTCCAGTTAAATTAGCTTTAATTAAATTAGTTTCGAGCAGTTGCGATCCAGCAAGATTTGCTAAACTGAGGTTGGATTCGGCGAGGTTTGCCGCAATTAATTTAGCCTTAAACAAATCAGTCTTAAAAAGGTTAGACCGCCAAAGATACGCACCTCTGAGATTTGCTTCGGCGAGGTTAGCTTCACTGAGATCCGGTTCTATATTTGGGTTGAGACTTCTCCATTCAATCCAACTAACTGCACCTTTTTTTAACAGCGCTAAATGCTGTGTGTTTGCCATAATTGCATCTCCTTTAACGGCTATTCCTTGCGACCAACAATTGCTGGATTTTCTCGACCCGTCACATTTTCCACCGCCGCAATTGCTGCCTGGGAACCTGCTATAATATCTCGTTCTGCGCCGCCGAGGTAAAGCCGTCCGAAACTTCCTACAGCCTGAACCTCTAAGATGTTAATAGATGCGCCTTTTTCTGCTTCATTAGCCGCAAGCGCTGCATAGGCTGCAGGTTCTACTTCTAAGACGTAAAGCGTTTGTCCCGCCAGCAGCAACTGTCCGCGGCGGGTGCGGTTGATTAATTGTGTTTGGTGGGGGTCAATGTTGCGAATAATTTGACTGGAAATCACTCGCGGTTTGATACCTTCTTCTCTGCGGACTCCCATGAATTCTAGAATTGCTTTGCCTGCGGCCCGCGTTTCCCCCTGCAAGCCCGAGTGTACTTCCAGAAGACCGTACAAGCGTTCGACTATCTGCACTCCCGGGCGCACGGAGGCTGATTTGAGAGCGACATCGGTAATTCGGTTAATTTCGATACCGGGCGAGATTTCTATCCACAGCGACGCATCCCCCGGCAGTGGCAAGAATCCGGCGGCGATGGTGCCGATGTATGCTGCGTGCTGTGGTTGCAAGTTGTCTAGAAATACGTAGCTGCGTAGCTCTATACCCAAAAGTTTCTATCTCCGTCGATCGAGTTCCAACACTTGTCTGTGCAATATCTGAGTTTACCTTTTTTTGTCAACAACACCTTGTCTATTGTTGGGACTGCCGCACTGCCTCACAACCGAGTGAGGTGTCAGACCCGTGATTTCTAGTGCTGGAGTGCCTCAGCAAGCAATTTTAAATTTTGTGCGCCTGCTAAAAATATGATATCAATCTGTAGTAATACGTGGAACTTAGCAATGTTTACCGCTAGAGATGGATTTAACTTTAATAACCCCTCGATATAGTTTTGATAGTTAAAGATTTTAGCCAACAGAGAGCATTTGAATTATGAAACGTTCTGATTTATCCAAAGCAATCGGTGCAGGTATTATAGCTGCTGGTTTAGCCATAGCACCAGCTCATCTGCCTGCTTCTGCTCAGACAGATACAACTCCTGGTACTAACAACACTACCACCACCACAACTCCTCGCTCCGATGTCTACACTGCTGAAACCGATCGCGATTTTGATTGGGGATGGTTGGGATTGCTCGGCTTGTCTGGCTTGTTGGGTTTGATTCCCCGCAAACGTGAAGAAAATGTCCGCTATACAAATACAACGAGTGATCGCGAGCCCGCCGTGCGTAGTGACTACCGCTAAGAATTGAGTATTAGGGCTGTGGGCATTATGCAGGGACAGGATGTTTTAACCTGTCCGACTAGCACCAATAATCATCAAAAAACCTCCATCAGTGAGGTTTTTTTGTTTGAGATGATGCGCGAGCAAACGACAATAAAATTGGTTACATCTGACCTATTGCACCATTTTCATGAACAGGCTTTCCGCCCTGTTCCACAAAGAGTGAATTTTCTTGCATACCGTTGCTCCAGGCCAATCAATAAAATCATTATTGAGAATGGTGCAATATTTCAGATATAACCGGACTTGAGATTATTAACTTATTCCTTTTTTTCCTTCAAGTTCTTAACGTCTTCGCGGTTCGTTAAATAAAGACTTTTCCGACACAAAAACACTTTAAATAAGGTTTTGGCCCGATCGATCGAGTACCTCCCAAATCGCCTGCACCAACTTTTCGGGGTCTAAAGGCTTACAGATGTGTCGCTGGAACCCCGCAGCCAGGGCCTGCTGATAGTCAATCTCTCCAGCATAAGCCGTGAGGGCGATCGCCGGAATCCGTCCCCCTTGGTCGGGCGCCAGAGCCCGAACCTGTCGCATCAACATATAACCGTCCGTGTCGGGCATTCCAATATCGCTCAACAGCAAATCCGGCACAGACTGAGTTAAAACCGCCAAGGCATCGGCGGCGTTAGCAACTGCTGTAACACTTGCCCCACAATCCTCAAGCAGAAAAACCACTAAATCTAGCGCATCGGCATCATCATCCACCGCTAACACCTTGACACCGCTCAAATTGAAGGATTGATCCGGCGCCGCAGTTCCCGCAGGACTTGTCTGAGATTGGATCGGCATCAGAGGTATCCTGACAGTCAAGGTTGCACCTTGTCCTTCGCCGGGACTGTCAGATTTCACTGTACCGCCGTGGAGTTCGACGAGATGGCGGACGATCGCCAATCCTAAACCCAATCCGCCAAACTTGCGCGTCATCGAGCTGTCAGCTTGCTGGAAGTAGTCGAATACATAGGGCAGAAAATCAGGTTCGATACCTTTTCCCGTATCAGTTACAGTAATTTGGGCCAAGGTGTCCACCCGATCGAGAACGACTTCGATTTTGCCGGACGGCGGGGTGAACTTGACGGCATTCGACAGCAAATTCCAGACTACCTGCTGAAGTCTGCCCGCATCGCCCAACACCGGGCCGAGATTCGGTGCAAATTGAGTGCTGATTTGAATCGACTTGGCTTCCGCAGCCAGACGCATCGTTTCAATGGCAGCGCTGATTACCCCGGCTAAATCCACAGGTGCAATATTCAAGTTAACCTTACCTTGCAGAATCCCCGACACGTCGAGCAAATCTTCGATAAGCTGAGTTTGTAGTTTGGCGTTGCGCTCGATCGTCTCTAAGGCGTAACGCTGCTTTTCCGGTGTCAGAATGTTCGATTGAAGCAGCTTCGCCCAGCCCATAATCGGGTTTAAGGGAGTCCGCAATTCGTGGGACAAAACAGCCAAAAATTCGTCTTTGACGCGGTTAGCCTGTTCTGCCTCTTCCCGCGCTGCCTTTTCCCGTGCTAGAAGGCGTTCCCGTTCCGCTTCTGCAACTTTGCGATCGGTAATATCGGTGTTAGTGCCACACCAGCGCAGCACGTTGCCTTGATCGTCGCGAATCGCCACCGCGCGGGAGAGAAACCAGCGGTACGATCCGTCTTTGCCCCGCAAGGGGAAAGTATCTTCCCAGAGTTCCCCTGTTTCAATGCAACGCCTAAATTTTGCGACAACGCGCTCGAGGTGTTCCGGGTGCTGTACCTTTTGCCAGCCCCAGCCCTGCATTTCCTCTAGGGTGGTGCCCGTGTAGTCAAACCACCGCTGGTTATACCAAAAAATCGCCCCAGCAGCATCTGTCATCCAGGCCAACTGAGCGATGTTGTCAGCTAGAGCGCGGAACCTAGCCTCGCTTTCGTGCAGCTCATGCAGGGCTCGCGCGTGCAGGATCACCGTCCAGAGGCGAGCCACCACTTCTTGCATTAGCCAAACTTCATCGGGCCGCCAGTGCCGAACCACCTTTGATGCCACCAGCAAAAGAGCCACCCAGCGCCCTTCCTGAAGGCAGGGAACATCGACCAAAGCGCGAATGGACACGGCACCGTAGTTATCGACCAAATGGGCTGTATACGGGTGATTAGCGATATCTGAGATGACAAGGGTTTGACCTGCCCAAGAGAGAGTTTTCAGTTCTCGCGTCTTAAAGTCTGAGATTTGATAGATGCCGACGGTGCTGGCAAGGTCGGATTGGTGCCAGTCTTGCTGCACAATTGCCCGATCGGCTTCTACATCAATTTCGTGCCAGATGCAGCGATCGACCTTTAAATATTCTCCCAGACTGTTCATCGCTTCCGACAACATTTCTGCGGGGTTGAAGCGCTGCCGCAAGCGGGCTTCGAGATCAGAGAGAAACTGCTCGTTGAGTTGGGCTTGTTTGCGATCGTGAATATCGGTGTTTGTGCCGATCCACTCGACAATCTGGCCTCCTGCGTCGCGAATTGGCACGGCCCGGGACAAATGCCAGCGTTCCATTTGGTCTACTGCCCGCCGGAGGCGCAGCTCAACTTGATAAACTTCTCCTGTGATTAGACATTCTTCCCAACGGGCCCAAGATTCTGCCAAATCCGAGGGTGGGACTAGGGATTCCCAATTGCTTTGAACGGCTTCCTCGTAAGACATCCCCAGATATTCCAACCATTTTTGTTGATTGGTAAAGCGAATTTGTCCGCCGGAACTTACGTTCCAAATCAGGTGGGGCAGCGACTCAGCCAGGAAGCGGAAGCGGCGATCGCTTTCTGCTAAGCTTTCTTCGGCTCGTTTGCGATCGTCAATATCAATGCCGATACCAGCCCATTGCAACACCTTTCCCTTCCTGTCTTTGACGGGCACAATTCGCGCTAGATGCCAGCGGTAGATGCTGTCAAACCGGCGCACCCGGCACTCGAATTCGTAGGATTCCCCTGCTTGAATCGCCTTGGTGCGCGTGGCGTCAACTGTTGGCAGATCCTCATGATGAAATAATTGCAGCACCGGTCCAGCCAGGGGCAATTGTGCTGGGTTCATGCCCGTATAGGTTTTCCAATGTTGGTTGCAAAACTCTAACCTGCCGTCGGCGGTGTTGATCCACATTAATTCCGGGACGCCATCGGCGAGGGTGCGGTAGAGATTTTCGCTGTGCCGCAGTGCTTCTTCTATTTGCCTGCGCTCGGTTTTGTCCTGCATAATTTTCAGCAAACCTTGCACCTCGCCGGCTGCGTCGCGCAGGGGCATCACCAGCCCGCTGCCCCAAAAGCGGCTGCCGTCTTTGCGGACGTGCCAGCGCTCGTTTTCTGCCTTTCCCTGAGTCAGGGCGATGTGCATTTCTGCTTCCGGCTTTCTAGCAGCAGAGTCTTCTGGGGTGAAGATGATGCGTCCGTGCTGCCCGACGATTTCAGCTTCGGAATAGCCCAGCAATCTCTCGGCGCCTACGTTCCAACTGGTAACGTGTCCGTCGGTGTCGATGGTGAAGATGGCGTAGTCTTTGGCGCTGTCGAGAATCAACTGCAGGTGGGTTTCACGCTCGCGCAGTGCTGCTTCTGCTTGTTTGCGCTTGGTAATGTTGCTGGTGAAGCCGACTATTTTGGTCAGTTCACCTTGCTGGTTGCGGATCGAACAGCCGCGCTCCCAAACGTCTATCCAGCGCCCGTCTTCGTGCCGGACTCGGTACTCGACTTCGTAGCGATCCGGAATATTCAAGATTGATTGCCCCCCGGCCTGGAGGCTTGCCAAATCGGCGGGATGGATGCGTTCTCTCCACCACTCTGGTGTTGCCGGTGCATCCTCTGGGCACACACCGACGATCGAGTACAGTCCCTCGGAACGGTAAACTGAGTTTGCTGCCAAATCCCACTCAAACACCAGGCCGTCGATCGCCCTTGTTGCTAATTGGAAACGGTTGTAGCTTTCTTGCAAGGCGAGTTCGGCCATTTTGCGAGCGGTAATTTCCTGTACCACGATATGAATCCCGACAATCTCTGGGCCCCTGTCTCTGAGCGGCCACCAATTCTGTAGCCAAGTGCGAACAACAGTGGGTTGAGCCCTAGTTTTACCCGTGAGTTCAAAATTCCGGATCGGTTCTCCGGTGTCTAGAAGGTGGCGCAACAAAGGTTCGGCTGTGTCTGCCCAGTCGGGGACAATTTCGCGTAGGGTGCGGCCGATGTGCGCTTCGACGGCCAGGCCGTTCATTTGGGCAAACCGCTGGTTGATCCGCAGGAACCGCAAATCTGTGTCTAAAACGGCTAAACCCACGGGAGTTGTTTGGTAGAGCGACTCTATCTCTAGAAGTTGACGGCGCACGGTTTGTTCGCTTTCTTGTAGGGCGAGTTCGGCCTTTTTGCGATCGGTAGCATCAAATAATACTCCGATAAACCGCACTGCTTCGCCTGCCTCGTCGTAGAGATAGCGCCCGAACGCGCTCAACCAGCGGATTTCTCCGCTGTCGGCCCGGATGATGCGGTATTCGGGGGAGTAGAGCGATCGGGTTTGCCGAGCTGTTTTTATTTCCTGCAGGACTTGCTTTAAGTCGTCTGGATGCACGCAGTTTCGCCACAAAGCCGCGCTTGCTTCGCCGTCTGGTACTGGTTCGCAGCCCAAAATGCTGAAATGGGTCGCCGACCAAATTACTCGATGTGTTCGCACGTCAAAATCCCAGGTTGCCATGCCTGAACCTTCGATGGCCACGCTCAAACGTTCTTCGCTTTGTTTTAAGGCAATTTCAGTTTGTTTGCGAGCGGTGATATCTGTGAGGGAACCGACGGCCCGCAGGGGATTGCCTGACTCGTCCCAAATTGCTCGCCCTCTGGCTAAAATCCATTTGTAGCGCCCGTCGGGACAGCGAACGCGGTACTCGCAGCAGTAATGTGAGGTTTCTCGATCCAAGTGTTGCTGCCAATTGCTTTGCATTCTATCCACATCATCGGGATGAATGTAGCTCAAAAATTGGCCGAAGTCCTTGACTTCTTCCGGCCGACGTTCCAAAATCTCTAAACCGCGATCGCTAAGAATCTGGCAATTGGTTTGCAGGTTGTGATCCCAAATGCCATCGTTGTTGCCCTGCAAGGCTAGCTGCCACCGTTCTTCGCTTTCTCGCCAAGCTTCTTTGGTTTGATTGGCGCGATCGATTTGTACGGCGGCAACGGCAAAGTCTGCTAGGACGATCGCGATCCGCAAGTCTTCGGCATCGAATTGGCGATCGGAATCGTGAGATACAATCCATATTGCCCCCAGCGGTTGATTTTCTGCTTGCAGTGGCACGACTAACGCTTCGGCGATCGGCAATTCTAGCTGCTGTAAGTCGGTGAAGTATTGTTCTGGAGCGAAGTAAAGCTGGGGAGTTTGGCGATCGAACCCGGCTCCCGACAAACGCAATCTCCGGGGTGTGTTTGTGTGTTCTGCGGCTTCCCACGCGCCCGCCAATGCCTCCCAGCGAAAGATTTGTTCGGAACGGGCATTTTCTTCTAGTAAGCATACTCCGACGCTTCCTGCGCCGCACAAATCTTTAGCAATCGCCACCAGTGTTTTGAGCAGCCTGTGCGGTGAGGTTGCCAATTGTCTAGCCAGCGTTTGCAGCGCTCGGTTTTCTGCTTTGTGATCGTGCGATCGAGGGATGCGGCGCGACAGTTCCTCGGCGATCGGAATGTCGGTTAAATTAGTTTGTGGGGTTTGCCAAGCTTCCATCAATTAGTGGTCTCTACGTCTTTCGGTCTGAGCTGGCGAGCGTATATCAGCGCCTTCTTAAAAGCATTTGCTATAAATTGTAGCATCTAGCGAGATACAGAATATGTGAGCTATATTGGAAATTACTTTTTAGTTTTCAGGCTAGTTGATTGGGAGTAGTCCAATTTTGTAAAAAGCGTTTTTTCGGACTGCGAGCATCCCCATCGCTTTATATATTTTTAGCGATGGGATGCTCGCACGAAGAGTGAAAGCTTGCACGCTTGATGATAGGAGGAACTCTTGGGAAAGTAAAAAGCGTTGTTTAGGACTGCTTGCGTGACCGCACAGCACAGTATATAAATATAGCGAGCAAGGTGTGAAACCCGCGCCAGAGCTTGGTCTAAAATCTCGCTTTTTCCACAACAGGAATCGCGGGTTCGTATCCGTTTTTGGGCGGGTCAAGGAATCAATTCGCCCCCACAAAGAGATAAAATAGTATTCAGAAAAGCCTTTAATTCTGGACAGACTGCGGCAGCCTCCATGAGATTTTGTCCCTCTAATATTCTTTTGGCATCCCGTGCTTTATCATAACTGCGACGTTTTCCCTGTTCAAATATTTCTTTAATCCGATAAGAAGGTGGATTATTGTGATTGACCAGTTCAGGAGAACCGCTAGGAATGGCTCTATTGCCTCCTGATATTTGCTGAATTTTTGACCAAAAAGGTAACAGCCAAGCTTCAAAGTCATGGGAAGCTGCATGGGGATAAAATTTAGGATTTTCCCCCACCCATTTTTTCATTTGAGCCTTAGCGTCTCCTGCATCTTTAAAATCTTTAGTTCCTGTATAAACATCTGTTAATGCAATTACAGCATCATAACCATCTTTTCCTAAAAAATTTTTAACTACACGCTTTAGCTTGTTTTCTTTAGGAATGCGGCCGTGTTGAGGTTTAGTATCGAGTTTTGGCATTTGCTGCAAACGCGATTCCAAAAATTTTCGCAATATAGGCATAAAAGCTGTTTCTGTTTTTCCTTCTACTATGATGGCAATCTTCACGGTCTGCCTCCAATGATATTCATTGCCCAAAGCTGATCCAAGCTATAATCTTTTAACCAGTGTTCTAATTCTATAGAGTCAGCCCAAGTTAGAGTTGTTAATCCATCTTCAGTATTGCAGACAAGCACCTCTTTAGGCTCTAAAAATCCGATCAGTCTATCTGAATGAGTTGCTACAATTAGTTGAGTTCTTTGAGAAGCTTCTCTCATAGCATGAGCTAGTTGTTGTAACAACTCTGGATGTAAACTAACTTCCGGCTCATCAATCAGCGTGACAGCGGTCAAATCTCGACTTTGCAGTAAGGTGATTAACCAGAGAAATCGCAGCGTTCCCTCGGATAGTTGGTGCATATAAAAAGGATCAGAAAAATTTCGCTCCTTCCAAGTCATTGCTAAAGTTCCGGCTGCTACTGGCGGAAAGCTTAATCGTTCAAAATTAGGAAAGGCCGCAGCAAGCGTATCTTGGATAATTTCAAATCGATTTGGATCTGTTTCTCGCAGGTAATAGAGGCATGAAACTAAATCTTCTCCCTTGGTACCGGGCAAAGTTGCAGGCCGCATAGATTGAGGTAAACGTATAGGACTTTGAGGAGAAAGATTCAACTCCCAAGCCTTATAAAAGCTACATGAAGCTAAGTGCTGCCTCAATGTTTCAGGTTCCCGATACATCTTAGGAACCTGAGCGAGTGAGCTTTCAAAAGGATTGTACTGCCAGTTTGGACGTAGTAGCTTTTCATCGTCTGGACTGTAATATTTGACATCTAAACCGCGAGATTCAATATACTTAAAAGGTTGAGAAGCATTAAGATCGCGCCGTTGGGTTAGAGTTTCTGAACCAATTTCATAGAATGGACCTTTGGTTGCAAGTTTCAGAGAATATTTAAGGGGTTCCTGATTCTCTATAGGCATTGATAAGGAGATTGACACGCTATCAGCCCGGTCTAATGTTACCATCTGATTTAGACCGCTCAACTCTGAAATTTTGGACTGTAACTGACCGTTGGCTGATGCTGCTAAAAGTGAGAATATTTCTAAGAAAGAACTTTTCCCAACACCGTTAGCACCAATCATCACTGTCAGAGGTCGCATTTCCACCTCTGCCGAAAACAAACGGCGAAACCCCTCGATCTTTAGGCGCTCAAATGTGTTCATAACTTTTGCCCTTGAGCTTGTAGAATCGTAATATGCACAATTTTATTCCAGAATCGCGCTTTTTTCCCTATCTAACTTGGACAGAAATTCAGTCTATGCTGGATAAGGAAAATACTGTGATAATTCTGCCGCTAGGTGCGATCGAACAGCACGGCCCCCATTTGCCTTTAATTGTAGATGTGGCAATTAGCACAGCGGTGACAGGCAAAGCCCTGGCAAAGTTAGAGGCAAATATTCCCGCCTATGCTTTGCCACCTTTGTACTATGGCAAGTCGAACGAACACTGCCATTTTCCCGGTACCATTATGCTCAGTGCTCAGACACTTTTAGCAGTCATCAGTGAAATTGCAGACAGTATTTATCAGGCTGGATTTCGTAAATTAGTGTTAATGAATGGCCACGGCGGACAGCCACAGATAATGGAAATTGCGGCGCGGGATATTCATCAAAAATATCAAGATTTCTCAGTTTTTCCGCTGTTTGTTTGGCGCGTTCCTAATGTGGCTGCTGAATTATTAACTGCGAAGGAGTTGGAGTTTGGGATTCACGCTGGTGATGCAGAAACGAGTTTGATGTTGGCAATTTTGCCATCGCAGGTAAAAATGGAACTGGCTGTTACAGAATATCCGCAGGGTTTACCAAGAGACAGTTTGCTGAGTATGGAAGGAAATTTGCCTTTTGCTTGGCTGACGCGAGAGTTGACTGAAAGTGGTGTGTTGGGCGATGCGACGGTGGCGACGAAAGAAAAGGGAGCTCGTATTCTCGAATCTCTCTCGGACGGCTGGGCACAAGTTATCAAAGATGTTTACAAATTTCGCCAGCCGCGTAGTAATTAAAAATTAAGAATTAAAAATCAAAAATTGTTCTAATCCGTGTCAAAATGAGTCTAAGAAATTTTTTGAGTTGGAAAACTAACGATGAGTGTAAATTCTAAATTGCAGCGCGCTTTTGAGCAAGGTCGCGCCCTGAAAATTATCAGCGGTTTAAATAATTTTGATGCGGCGAATGTTGCGGCTGTCGTCAAAGCAGCGGATCTCGGCGGTGCTTCCTTTGTCGATATTGCTGCCGATCGCGATTTGGTATTGATGGCAAAACAGTTGACAAATTTGCCAATTTGTGTATCTGCTGTGGAACCGGAAAAGTTTGTGCCTGCAGTAGAAGCTGGCGCTGATTTGATTGAAATTGGCAACTTTGATGCTTTCTACGCAGTAGGCCGCCGCTTTGAAGCTGAGGAAGTTTTGCAGTTGACTCGCGAAACTCGATCGCTGTTTCCAAACATCACTCTTTCTGTAACAGTTCCCCACATTTTGGCACTCGACAAACAAGTGCAGTTAGCAATTGAATTAGTCAAAGCTGGCGCTAACATCATCCAAACCGAAGGTGGCACCAGCGCCCAACCAATTCACGCTGGCACATTGGGATTAATTGAAAAAGCAGCGCCTACTTTGGCCGCAGCCTTTGAAATTTCCCGCGCCGTATCCGTCCCCGTACTCTGCGCTTCCGGTATCTCCAGCGTCACCGCACCCCTCGCTATTGGAGCCGGTGCTGCGGGTGTTGGTGTCGGTTCTGCTGTCAGCCAACTTAATAGCGAAGTGGCGATGATTGCGGCTGTTCGCAGTTTGGTTGAAGCTTTGGCTTTGGTTTCGCGATCGCACTTGTCGGCTTCCATTTAATTAAGAAGGAAGAAGAAGGAAGAAGGAAGAAGGAAGAAGGAAGAAGGAAGAAGGAAGAAGGAAGAAGGAAGAAGGAAGAAGGAAGAAGGAAGATTTTTTCCATCCCCCACTCTCCCCATCCCCGACTCTCCCACTCTTCCCCTCTCCCACTCTCCCCATCCCCCACTCTCCCCTTCTCCCCTCTCCCACTCTTCCCCTCCCCCACTTTTCCTTAATAATTGATAAACCACACGGCATAATCATCTAATAACTGATTGTTGCGGGAGATTACATCAACTGACTCTAACTCGAATAAAGGCAACATAAACTTTTGGCGATCGCTGACGCGCTGCACTTCCACAAATATGCCTTCTTCCTGAACCACCAAATCCTCCAACCGATTAATTGTGAATCTATCAGTATAAGAAGGTTGAGTTTTTTTGAGCCGTGCATATTCTTTTTTGCGGCCTGAACCCATTGTATATTCTTCTTCCCATTCAAACTCTTCTATGCCGGTCACGTGGCAGGGAAGTTGAATATTTTGCTTGATGTACTCTAGATATTTGACTGTATTTTTTAGAGTACAATCAATATTTTTAGAACCCAAAATCTTACTGATTTTAGTTTCAAATTGCTTGTTATTAAATGGCATATTTTTATCGAGATGCGCTAACGTTTCTGGATCGAACCCCGCTCTCAATTCGGATAATTCCTCCAGCAGGCTCTGAAAGTCGTTGACCGGTTTCGGTCTTCTGCCTGCTACAATGGTTTCATCAAGCTGAACTGGAGGAAGTTCGGATTGTGAAGAAAGGGATTTGCTTTGATCGGGGCGATCGTCCACTTTAGACTTGTTAACTTTAGACTTGTTAACTTTAGGCTGGTTAAGTTTAGGCTTGTTAAATTTAGGCATCGCTCGGTCTCGCTGGATCGGTTTATCAATAAAGTATATCTTGGCAGAAGTACATTCGTGTCTGATAGGAGGAAGCTGTAATGCAACTACTGAAATCACCTGATGAATCGCCAGTCTATCAAGGACAATTCGGCGAATTTACGATTACTCAAAACGATCGCACGGGAGTGTTGATTTACCGCGCTGGATTGGGGGTGGCGGCGCTGTGTTTTGCGATCGGCACTACTCTGGTGCTACAACAGGGCGACAACCCGATTGCAATCCAAGCTGTAACGCCTGTTTTTGCTTGTTTCTGGATAGCTTTAGGCGTCAGCTTGGCAACTATTCACATTTACATGATTGCGCTGCACCGAACACTACAGGCGTTTTGGGCGATCGGCGGCGCGGCAGCATTATTTGTCGCCCTACAAAGCAGCCAACCTCTAGCTTTAGCAGTGTACGAACATCCCGCCACGTTGTGGGGAATTGGCTTTACTTTTGCAGCCTTAAATGGCATTTATTTTAAGGAAGCATTCTGCTTTAATCGCCTCGAAACTAAGTTTTTGACTCCGGGAGTTCCTCTGTTAATTTTAGGACATATTTTTGGATTTTTGTCAGCCGAGAATGAACAATTTTTGCTGGCAGTTTGGGCGGCTTTGTTTATCATCTTTGCTGTGCGTAAGTTTTTTCAACCAATGCCGCAGGATATCGGGGATAAAAGCGTTTTTGAGTATCTGAAACACCAATAATTTGGGAATGGGGCATTGGAAATGGGGTATTGGGCATTGGGAAATTCTATCACTTTCCCACTATTTCCCTCTTCCCCAGTCTCGCCGAATCGGTCTCCATACCCGAATAAAACATCTAGATCGAGTTAAAATGAGAATTCGTCTAATCCGCCGCCGAGAAATGTGGGCAGTTACCAAGGAAGGTTGGGTAATTGCTCTGATGGGATTAATAATTGCAATGATCTTAATTCTCACAAATATCCATCCGTTTTTGGCTGTAAATGCGCCGATTAAAGCAGATATCTTGGTTGTCGAAGGCTGGTTGCCGGATTATGCGATCGAAAGTGCGATCGCCGAATTCAAAAAAGGCGAATACCGCCAATTAATCACCACAGGAGCTCCTTTAAGTAAAGGCTACTATCTCGCTGAATATAAAAATTATGCCGAACTAACTGCCGCGACTTGTATTGCGCTAGGATTTGATAAAAACAAAGTAGTAGCAGTACCAGCAGCGAGTGTTGTGAAACATCGCACTGCTGCTTCTGCGATCGCACTTCGCGATTGGCTGGCTGCTTCTGCCATAAAAGTTGACTCAATTAATCTTTATTCCTTTGGCCCTCACGCCCGCAGAAGTTGGATTGTATTTAAAGAAGTGTTGAATCCTGACACTAAAGTCGGGATTATAGCGGCGGAATCGCAAGATTACAATCCCCAACAATGGTGGAAATCGAGCGAAGGTTTTCGGACTGTGATTGGAGAAATTATTGCTTATATTTACGCCCGTTTCGTTGATTGGAAAACCTAGCCAGTAATTGTCAACTTCCCTCTTAATTCTCTTCGCTTTATTAGCGCCTTACCCGTTCGCAAAAAAAATATATAACACTTTTAAATCTGTGGAAATACAGAAAACAGCAGTGCCCTTTTTTTACCCGGACATCTGTGAAAATACAGGCCACGGTAGTGCCATTTCCCTAGCCAAGGAATACAGGAAATGGCAATGCCGTTTCCCTACTGTATTCATTCCACCGAAGATGATAAAATTATTTTCAGATAAGTTGAGGGTAACTCGTTGCTAGAAGAACGCGCTTACTGGTTAGCATGGTCACAAATTAACGGTATCGGGCCGATTTTGTTGCAAAGATTGCACGAAAATTTCAATAGTTTGGCAGAAGCTTGGGCGGCAAAACCAGTAGATTTAATGCGAATCGAAGGGTTCGGCAAGCAGATAATTGAAACCGTTGTGCAAGAACGCACTAAACTCAATCCCGAAGAATTTATCGAAAAACATCTTATAAAAAATCCCTGTTTTTGGACGCCTGCAGATCCAGATTATCCCCGCTTATTATTGGAAATTCCCAATCCGCCACCAGTGTTGTATTATCGTGGTAATGTCGATCGCAAAGAGAATCACGGAATTACGCCGACGGTGGCAATTGTTGGTACTCGTAGCCCTTCGGAATACGGCAGAAGGTGGACTCGCAAAATTAGTACGGCTTTGGCTAAAAGTGATTTTACTGTGGTTTCGGGATTGGCGGCGGGCATTGATACAGAGGCTCATACAGGCTGTTTGGAGGCGGGAGGAAGGACTTTCGCAGTGGTGGGGACGGGAGTAGATATTGTATATCCTAAACAAAATGAGAGGTTGTGCGATCGCATTTTGCAGCAGGGATTGGTAATTAGTGAATATCCGGCGGGGACTCAACCGAATAGAACTAATTTTCCGCGCCGAAATCGCATAATTGCTGGCTTAAGTCGCGCTACAATTGTGATAGAAGCTCCGCATAAATCGGGTGCTTTAATTACTGCTTATCAAGCCAATGATTTTTGCCGGGATGTGTATGTTTTGACGGGCAGATTGGATGATGAGCGTTCTTTTGGTTGTTTGGAGTTGCTGAGTAAAGGTGCTCATCCGATTCTGCCGAGTAGCGATCGACTGTTAAGCGAAGACAGGTTGTTGGAAATGCTCGGAGCTATGCCAAAATTGGATAGAGCCGAGCAGTTGTCGCTATTTCCTCCAAATCCGACGGTTGAGAAGCAAGGGCCGCCGTTGGAGCCGGAATTGGCTAAGGTGTTAAGTGCGATCGAATCTGGGCCGATTTCTTTTGATGTAATTGTAGAAGCAGCGGGATTAGAAGCGGGCACAGTTTCTAGTATACTTTTGCAGTTGGAATTGTTGGGATTAGTTTCGCAGTTACCAGGAATGCGATATCAGCGCTGCTGATTTGTAAGTAATACGGTTTAGGCTATTGGTGTCAACTTAAGTCTAAAACCCTCTTTATCTCTCGTTTACCGCCGAGGCCAGATCCCCCTAAATCCCCCTTAAGAAGGGGGACTTTGAGAAGATTCTTGTCCCACCCCCTACTCCCCTTTTTAAGGGGGGTTAGGGGGGATCAAGACCTTGATAGTCAGCGGTAGAAACCGCATATATACAAACGAATTCCGTTTAGGCTATGGGTGTCAACTTAAGTCTAAAACCCTCTTGCTCTCTCGTTTACCGCCGAGGCCAGATCCCCCTAAATCCCCCTTAAGAAGGGGGACTTTGAGAAGTTTCTTGTCCCACCCCCTACTCCCCTTTTTAAGGGGGGTTAGGGGGGATCAAGGCATTGATAGTTAGCGGTTGAAACCGCATATATAGAAACGAAGTCCGTCTCTAAGATACTGAAGAATAATAAGGACTAAAGTCCTCATTACGAACCTTTAAATCAATCCGAAATTAGCAGCACTAATACTGTTAGCAGAAACTCCAGCCAGAGAAGCTAAAATCTCCCCTGTTTGTGCAAACCGGATTAATGTTGCATCGCTATCTTGGACAATGGCCAATTGCGAGAAACTCAACCCGTTACCCAATACTAACAAGTCTTGACCGACTTCAAAATCAGTAATCGTATCAGTACCGGAGTTGGTAGAGAGTAGGAATTTATCTAATCCCCTTCCTCCTACCAAAGTATCACTTCCCAAACCGCCCGCCAGTAAATCATCTCCCTTACCTCCGTAAAGAATATCATTACCATCATCGCCATTCAAAATGTCAGCACCACGGTTGCCAAACAAAGCATCATCACCGCTACTTCCGAGGATTGTATCGCTACCTTTGCCACCGAAAATAGTGTCATTACCCAGACTTCCATCGAGGGAATCATTGCCCCTCATTCCCATCAACACATTATTCCCGCTGTCGCCAGTCAGGATATCGTCGCCATTGGTACCGAGAATTGCATCCGGGGAATTGCTGCCCAAATCTGCATCACCGCTGACAACAGGAGTTGCAATCCCAACAGGCAATACTACAGCTTCAATTCGGCTATCTAAAGCAGTACCAGTATTGTCAGCAACTACCTGGGAAATAGGTTTATTTCCGGCACCAACTGATTTGAAGTCTTGAGTGGTTGGGCCCAAGGCTACTTGTTGGAGGCGGGCAAGTGATTCAGGAATTGATGTTCCGGTTGGGTTGGAGACAGCCGCATCAATGCGTTGATTGGCTGTTGCCATTACTGTCGCTGCTTGCGATGTAATTTGGCTGACTTGTTGAGAGTTGAAACTGGGGTCTATTTGCTGGATTTTCGCGCCAGCTTGCTGAATGATTGGTTCTAAGGCTGCGGCATTGCTGAGGTTTAAGACTGTACCGGATTCAATTTGATTGGTAATTGAAGTGACAACAGCTTTGACAATATCAGTATTGACGGCAAGGGAAGCACCATCAATCAAAGCGCTGGTTTGAGTGATGAAGTTTTGGACTTTCACCATTGCGGCTAAGACTTGGACTCCGCCCGGTATGTTGTTGTTGGTAGCTTCTATTGGATCGAAGCTAGTTAAGTCAACATCACCGGGGAGAGAAAGGGCGGCTTTGACGAAAGATTGGGCTTCTTCTGGTTCAATTCCTTTGTCGATTAAGTCGGCGATTAAGCTGGTTAGGAGTGTGACTACACTGGCATCTGGTGGTGCGGTGACTGGTGTTTCTAGGGGTAAGCCGGTGGCGGTGTCAGTGCCTCCTGTGGCTACTAGATTGCCTTCTGATGGGTCTATTTCTCCGTTTTTGTTAGTGTCGAATGTCTCGAAGGGGATGTTGAGATTGAATTTACCGCCTGTGTCGGTTGTGGTGGATGGTTCGTTGGTGTCGAGGATGCTGTTTTTGTTGGCATCTAAGAAGACAATTGCACCGGAGATATAGCCATCAATCACCCAGCGGCCATTTTTCGTTGTTACCGTGAAAGTCTGTTCGCTACGGCCACCGTAATTGTCTGTAGCTATTAACTTCACCTTGAAGGGTTGCGAACCGCTTGGGGGAGTTCCAGTGAATGTGATGGTGTTTTGCCAGTAGTCGTATTGAAGCCAAAGCCAGCTAGTTTTTGAGTCACTGTATAAAGGACTGCCATCAGGTAGAGTTAACTGGTAATTAATCTGGTCGCCATCGAGGTCAGTGTATACATTTTTGATAGGTTGGTTAAACTCAATGGGCTGGGAACCCAGGTTAATTTGCTCTTCTGGCGGGTGGTTCTCAACCAGAAAACTCCCTCCGAAGGCAAAGGGGGAACCTGCCCAAGCATTATCAATTGCTTGCACGCCCCAGTTATATGTCCCGCGAGGCAAGTCTTTAAGTTGCCACTGGGTATTTTGACTAACATTCCCCAACCCAACAATTTGTCGAGTGCCGTCCTCCAGAGACATCGGGGAAAGAATATACTTACCGTCGGAAGTCTTAACTCGCAGGTTATAGCTTAAACCATCATCAGGAGTTTGAAGGTCAGTTGCTTTGTTCCATTTAAAAGTGACTGTTCCACCATCCGACTTAGCCGTCGTCAGCCCTGTGGGTGCAGTGGGAGGAGTGTTGGCATTAGGGGTGTTGTTGTGGAAGACTTTGGTAAACAAGCTATACTTACCTGAATCACCTGTAAGCAGGATATCCAATTTGTTATCCTGGTCATAGTCTCCCCAAGCAGGTGTGGAAGAGTAATTATTACCAGCCTGTACGCCACTGTCTATTTGTGCGCCGCTATCGGTAAAGCCATTGCCCGTGTTGCGATAGACTTTGGTGACGCCTGTTACTGGGCTTGCGAAATCTTGTTGCTCCCCACCAGTGACCAGGATATCCAATTTGCCGTCATTGTCGTAGTCTCCCCAAGCAGCTTGAGCGTAACCCAAACCAGGTATCTGTGCACCTATGTCTTCAAAGGTGGCTGGCCCATTGGTACTGGTTGTGTTGCGGTAGACTTTGGTGAAAAGCTGGGATGAACCATTCGCGCCGTCTATCGCCCCCGTGAGCAAAATATCAAGTTTGCCGTTGTTGTCGTAGTCTCCCCAAGCCATATCAAAAACAGTGGCGCCAAAGCGAGGGAATTCTGAACCTAAACCAGGCAATGATACGTTTGTGTCTTTAAAAACGCCATCGCCCAAGTTGCGGTAGAGTTTGGCTTTTTGCCTTGGCCACGGTGATTGAGTCTGTTGTGACTCCCTTACCCGGATCAGAACATCGAGTTTGCCATCATTGTCGTAATCTGCCCAAACCCCAGGACTGGTAGCACCAGCTATTTCGCTAGTAGAAAATAGTGGTTCGCCAGTATCAAGACGTGCTTTGCTATCTTGAAAGCGGTCTTGATACATAGAGCCTGTGTTGCGGTAGAGCGTAGTGGCGATCGAGTAGTCGCTCCCAGAACCTTGTGTATTGAGCAACAGATCGGGACGCCCGTCATTGTTGTAATCTGCCGAACTCGATCGAATAATTGCAGAGGAGAGGTTGTTAGCCAGAACTCCATCTGGGGTAAATTGCACACCACCGTTGTACGTGCCATTGCTGTAGATTTCGTACTTAAAAGTGTTGTTGCCATTGTTAGTGATCGCAGATGTATCCAGCCTGCCGTCATTGTTGTAATCTGCCCAGACTGGACCATAACCATCTCTTCGATTAGCTTCGCTAAAGCCATATTCGCTCAACTTTTGGCCGGTGTTGTTGTTGTAGGTTCCGGTGTTGTCGTAGATGTACCTGTTTCCGAGGATATCTAGTTTGCGATCATTGTTGTAGTCTCCCCAGATGGCCGAAGATAAACCAGATATCGGAGCGTTCGTGTCGGTGAAAAGTCTGTCAGCATCAAAAATTTGCAAGGTGGTAGAGCTTTGAGTGCCAATATTGGCACTATCCGCACTAGCGATCCGAAACGCGATTTCTTCTGTTCCCTCACCTTGAGTATCCGGCAAAATGTTAATTGTGAAAGTTTGAGTAGCTTCGCCTGGTTTAAAGGTGACGGTGACTTGACCAGAGTCACTGGAGGCAAATTTCCAATCTGTTCCCTCAGTCGCTGAACCACCAGTAACAGGTTGTATGTACACCTGGGAAATTTTGTTTAGAGCATCCGCAGTCCCAGTGCGAGTGAGAGTAATTTGTTTCGTCGGAACGCTTTCATTGACTTGGTAAGTAGCTTGGGAAAAATTTACCGTGGGAATACCAAGTAGCGGTCCGCTGTCGTTATCGGCGATCGCTACCGTCACGTCTGGACCACTTGTGTTATATCTGGTATCAGAACTCGATACATAGTGAGTAATTTTAGCGCTGTGCGCGCCTTCCCCAATCGTATCGTCAACCGCCTTCACTGTAACGCTTTGAGGGACATTCCAATTATCCGCAGTGAAAGTGAGAGGAGCGATCGCCGCTATCTGCTGACCTGTTGTGAAATTGATAGTTACCGGGGCGATCGGCTGTGACGTTAATTTGATGTCATAATTGCCATTCGCGCCACCTTCTGTAGCAGTTGTACTCGTAGGTGTAATGAGCACATATGCTGCGTCGTTATCGGCAATCTGTACTTTTACATCCTGAACAGCCGTCCCGCTATAGTTAGGGTCTGTACTGGTAAGGATGTGAGCGATCGTGCCGCTGTGCGTACCTTCGGCTTTGCTATCGTCGGTAGCGGTGACAGTGACTGTTTGCGGGATATTCCAGTTAGTGCTGTTGAAATTAATTGCAGAAACCGGATTAATTTCACTCCCCGTATTGAAGCTGAGGCTAACAGGTGCGCTCGGTTGGCTGTTGAGCTTGACTGTATAACTGCCCGTTGCACCGCCTTCTATAGCATTTGTACTCGTAGGTGCAATGGTAACACCTGCTTGTTCGTTGTCGGTAATCGCTACATTTACATCCTGAACCGTCTGACCGTTATAGTTAGTGTCTGAACTGGTAAGAGTGTGAGCGATCGTGCCGCTGTGAGTGCCTTCGGTTTTGCTATCGTCGGTAGCGGTGACAGTGACTGTTTGGGGGATATTCCAGTTAGTGCTGTTGAAATTAATCTCAGAAATCGGATTAATTTGACTGCCTGTCTGGAAGCTGAGGTTAACATCTGCGTTCGGTTGGGTGTTGAGCTTGACTGTATAACTGCCCGTCGCACCGCCTTCTGTAGCAGTTGTACTCGTAGGTGAAATACTCACACCTGCTGTGTCGTTGTCGGTAAGCTGTTCGACATCTAAACTGCATTAACTAAGTTACCTTTATTTTTTATTTTTCGGTTCCATTTTATAATTAGTC
>NZ_JAUBVF010000153.1:0-1597 GCF_036705685.1 Microcoleus sp. AT3-A2 | reverse complement strand
TGAATAAACTACACTAAAATTTAGTCGGATTTAACTGTAGCATATTTTGCGTTAAAGTTAAGATGCGTTTACCCTGGAGGAAACCCGCGCTGTCATGGCGAAAATCAAAGGGGTAATTTGGTTCAATCCCAAAGACTTAGAAAAGTTCCATCAAGGAGACTTTGACGGTGACGAACCATTTGGCATTGAATCTGGAAAACTTCCTCACATTGCCCAACAAATCTTACCAGCACAAGACGGGTTATTTGACTTCGGGGAAGTGGTACAAGCTGAGAAAGTTCCCTATACGAAAGTTCGGTATCGAGAAGACGATTCTGAAGTCAGACAAGGTAAAGTTAAAGCAGGCGAGCGCAAGTTTACCACCCTAGAACAAATCGGAGTTGCCAGTTCTCAAAATGAAGTCGGAATCGTCGCTTTAGCCATTGGTAAAGTAGCAGCAGCACTCCCCAACCCCGGCGAAGATGAAAAGCTATTTCTCAAGCAGCAAAAGCGATTTATCGCCGCTCTCAGCATCATGGAACAGTACGAAGTTGACTACCAGAAAAATTCGCTGCGGGGTAAAGATGCCAAAGAAGTGAAAGAGAAAACAGGTCTAAATCCTGACACTTTACTAGAAAAAGTAGATGAATGGTGCGAAAAACACAAAAGCTGCACTTACTTTTTCCAGTACAAAGGAGACGATCGACTGTACAAACAATTTCCCATGCCCGCCGACTTTCCCAATGCTGTTTACGTCCTAGCCAAAGAAGCCGTTAACCCTTATTGGGAACAAACGCGACTCATCCACCGCAACCGAGATGAATTTCAGCACATTCTTCCCCCGATTCCGGCTCATTTAATCGTGTCAAAAGACAATCGCCAGCAACTGAATGCAGCAGGCCTTGAGTATGAAAAAGAAGGGAAGGAATTGCACGTTTCCTATGAGTACAAAAATGCCTTAGTAGAGAGAGGAATCGAGTACCGACACAGCAAAGAAAATGACCTGCCTTGGGAAGAAAACGAATTGCAATGGGCGAAAGACCTGGTGCAGCGCTTTCAAGAGGACAAAAGTATTATCTACGATCGCACTGGCAGCGATATCAAAACTCGAAAAGAGGAAATGGGCAAACTTTATGACAGTTATCGAGCGGAGATTGACGAAATTTGGGATACTCCTGAAAGAAAAACCAGGGCTGCTCATGCCTTATTCCAAGCTACCCACACTTCCGATAACCTGAGCAAACACCGGACAATTTGCCAGAAGCTAGCAGAGGATTTGGAAATTACCTTTTCCCTACAAGAAGACTACGAATTGCTCCACGAAGCCTTACCGCGAGATGTCTACGTCCTGCAAGTTCCTTTCCAGAAAGTGAAAACTAAAGACGGCAGAACCATTGACCTACCTAACCAATGGAAAGACGCACTGGATAGCAAAGGCATTGAATACGAAGCCACTGCTCATCCCGAATTGCCGTTAGTTGAATTCGCCTTCAAAAACTTACCTCAGAGCATGGTGGCGAAACTAGATGCCAAATATGGAGATATAGTCATTTCAAATAAGTATGAGACACTCTTTATGCACAATAAGCACGAATAACTTCATCAAGAGATGTGTTAG
>NZ_JAUBVF010000119.1:0-5231 GCF_036705685.1 Microcoleus sp. AT3-A2 | reverse complement strand
CGGATGAGGTGAAAGTCTCAAGTCCGGTTCTGAATGAGAGGTGGGGAAAGTGATTTCCCCATCGACTCTAACTCTAATTGCTCCACCAAAAAAGAAACTCTCGGACTTTCTGAGCGAGTGTTTGAATGCGGTCATTGCGGTTTTGTTATGGACCGTGATTTAAATGCAGCGATTAATTTGTCAAAAACCGTCAGTTAGACGGGGCTAGCCTGTGGACTGGTTAGTGCCGACACCGCCAGAATGAAGCAGGAAGTAAGTTTCACAATACTCAGGAGTAGATTTGTCTAGTTATGAGTAGTTGTGAGTAGGTCTTATGTAACGGTAGTTCAGATAAAATCAATCAAGATGCTTAGTCAGAAATTCTGACAAAGCTGCTGGATAACAGTGATATATCTTCAACACAAATGAATACGCTCTCCTCATTGATGCGGCAGATTGAGCAGCTAGGGGCTGCGCGCTCACTGCGCCAACACATTGCTAAAGTGCAAAATGGCAGCAACAAAGCAGATACCGAGCGCGCTAGCGGGCCTCTCCTGAGCCGTTTGTCGCGCCAGAAATGGCTTCTTCCCGAGACTTTTACTACTAAATTTACAAGTAAAACCTCCAAATCAAGCCTCAAAAATCAAGCTCGTTCCCCTATGTTGGCGCTGGTAGCGGTAGTTTCCCTAAGCAGCACTCTGGGCCACCGCTTCTACAACCAGCCGAAACTGGATGTGGGGACGAAAGCTCCTCAGACGATTAAGGCTCCTGCTACTGCTAGCGTCCCGGATTACAAAACTACTGAAGAACAGCGGAAAGCAGCGCGGATCGGGGCTGTAGCGATATTAATGCTAGATGCTGCGGTCAATCGACAAATTTATCAAGAATTGCAACAATTTTTGCAGCATGGGAGCGATCTACGGGAGGCGGTAGGCCTGTTTCCGTTTGCGAAGTCCTCGGCGCTCTCACTTGCTGTTCAGGTTTACTTGCGGAGCTGTCCTGAGTGGGAGTGGCGCTGGATTTTGGCGCAAGCGGGGGATAAAAGTGCAACTTCCGAGCGATTGAGTTTGGATTCCCCCGCAATTGCTGCGGCAACAGATAACAAGTCTCAGCAAGATGCTATCGCTCAACTGCAAGCTTACAGCCGATCGGTCCGGGCAGCAGACTTTCAAAGCCTGACAGACAGTATTTCCTCTGCTCGCCAGCGCTATCTCAATGCTGTGGAGGCGCTGGGAAAACCGTCGGTTTTGGGGCTGCCCCAGATTTACGATACTTCGCTGTTTGATTGGTCGGATGCAGCTTGGCAGAAAACCCAAACCGGTATGAGTCGGGCGGCCAAAAGGATGGTGGCTCAAGGTATCCCGCAGGGGTTGCCCAAAGAGATTTTGAAAGAAGCCGTGAACCTGCAAGTGGCTGATGAAGTGCCGTTAGAGTCCCAAGGTTTGGCCGTGGAGGGTTTAACAGCGATTTTGCAGCCAAATCTGGTGAGAGATCGCGAGGAAACCAAACAGCTAGCTGAATTAGCGGCGCAAAAGGTGAAACCGGTGATGATCGCAGTAGATCAGAGCGAGATAATTGTTGCACAAGGACAAGAGATCTCGCAGCAAGATTTCGTGTTGCTGGACTATTTTGGTTTAAGCCGGCGGGGGGTGAATTGGCTGGGGCTGACGGGTTTTGTTTGTTTGGTCGCGGGGGCAATTGCGATCGTACTGCTGGTGGAAAGGCACTACCGCTTGCGCCGCAGAGATCATTTGCTATTGCTGCTGCTGACTTTGAGCGCGCCGGTGCTAGTGAGTTTGGGGCTGCCTTGGACCAGTTTGCCGGCGATCGGGATTTTAGCGGGTGGCTTCTACGGTTCGGCAGTGGGAGTGACTGTGGTGGGGCTGCTGTCGGCGCTGCTGCCCATTGGCTTAAATGTGGACTTGATTCATTTGGTGGCTAGCGGGGCGGGCGGATTGCTGGGCGCTTTTATGGCCGGGCGGCTGCGATCGCGCGAGGAATTGGCTCTTTTGGGCGTGGCTGTCGGCTTGACTCAGGGCACGGTTTATCTGGTGGGGACTTTGATTGCCAGCGCGGCTGTCGGTGCGATTTGGTACGTCGTGCTCGGTACCGTGGGCGCGCAAAGTTTGGCCGGTTTGGCTTGGAGCGTTGTGGCGCTCGGCATCAGCCCTTATTTGGAACACGTTTTTGACTTGATTACGCCGATCCGGCTGGCGGAACTTGCCAATCCCAACCGCCCGCTGTTGAAGAGGCTGGCTGCCGAGGCTCCGGGGACTTTTCAGCACACGCTGTTTGTGGCGAGTTTGGCGGAGGCTGCGGCCCGGGAACTCGGCTGCAATGTTGAGCTGGTCAGAACTGGGACATTGTACCACGATATTGGAAAAATGCACGACCCGCTCGGGTTTTGTGAAAATCAAATGGGCGGGGCAAACAAACATGATGAAATTAATGACCCTTGGGCGAGCGCGGAGATTATTAAAAAGCACGTTACCGAGGGCTTGGTGATGGCGCGAAAGCATCGATTGCCGAAGGCAATTCAGGCGTTTATTCCCGAGCACCAAGGTACAATGTTAATTGCTTACTTCTACCACCAAGCGCAGCAAATTGCTGCAAAAGAAATAGAAGATTTAAAGATGGTTTTGTCAGATGCGGATAATTCAAAGTTAACAATCGCAAGTCGCCAAGTGAGGGAGGAGGATTTTCGCTACGATGGGCCGATTCCGCAATCGCGGGAAACCGGGATTTTGATGCTGGCGGATTCTTGCGAGGCTGCTTTGCGATCGCTCAAGGATGCTACTCATGAAGAGGCTTTGAGTATGGTTAATAAGATTTTGAGGGCTCGCTGGCAGGATAATCAGTTGATTGATTCGGATTTAACGCGGGAGGATATGTCTCTAATTGCGGAGATTTTTGTGCGAGTTTGGGAACAGTTCAATCACAAGCGGATTGCTTACCCTAGTGCAGTTTTCACTCCCAGGTAGGCGGAAATTTTTAGTTATAAAAAATCAGTTCGCATTTCAGTTGTGAATGAGATTTCATTGCGATTTTCCCGCAAAGTGCCATGCACTTCAGGATTGTCGCTGACAATTAACACAGGTTGTTTGATTCCTCAAAATTCCGAAGAGTCGATATCTCTTTCGCCAGCTAGGTGCGATCGCAATTTTTGCCAGTCTTCGGCATCGATCGCATTTGCAAAAGCGATGATAATATCTACAACCCCAGCGCAGTCAACAATCCAGCGGATTTCTGGCCGTTCCTACATCACAAATAAATTTTGTGAGTTGTGAGTTCAAAAGATTTTAATTTTTAACCGCAGATGAACGCGGATAAATGCCGATTGTTTATCTTGATTCTATCCCTTGACTCCAGCAGCAGTTTCTGTTGGCACAATGTATTTTTGCAAGACCAAAAAGAGTCCTAAAACTGGAACAATAGAAATAATCGAACCCGCCGCAACTAAACGCCAATCTAAAGAAAATGTCCCGGCTAAATTGGCTACCCCTAAAGGTAAAGTGTAATATTCCGGTCTGTCTAAAACTAGCAGTGGCCACAGAAAGTCGCTCCAAGAACCGATAAATACAAAAATTCCTAAAGTAACTAAAGCAGGCTTAATTGCCGGAATCATGACGTGCCACCAAATGCCTAATTCGCTGCAGCCGTCGATGCGGGCGGCTTCTTCTAGTTCTTTGGGAACTGCTAGAAATGCTTGTCGTAATAAAAATATGCCGAAGGCTGAGGCTAGCCCAGGAAAGATTACGCCTAAATAACTATTTTTTAGTCCGAGTTGTACTGTCAATATATATAGGGGAATCATGACTATTTGGAAAGGAATCATGATTGTGGAAATGATTGTGATTAAAATGGCTTCGCGGCCGCGAAATTTGAGTCTGGCTAAGGGGTAAGCGGCGAGGGCGCAAAAGAGGACGTTGATGCTAACTGTGAGGCCAGCAATTAGGGTGCTGTTGAACAGGTAGCGGCCGAAGGGGTTGGTTTGCCAAACTTTGATGAAGTTTTCGAGGGTTGGCTGTTGCGGCCACAGTTGCGGGGGAAATTGAAAGATGTTTTCGTTGGGGGATTTGAGGGAGGTACTGAGCAGCCACAGCAAGGGAAACAGCATTAAAAGTGCGATCGCGCTCATGAGGCTGTACGTCCACAGGGTGCTCCACGGCGAGGGAGTGTGGTTTGGGGAATTTGGTTTTTTAGTTTTGAGATTGTTCATGGTTGGGATATGATAATAAGTCCTTGCTTCGTGAGAAGCCTTGTTGTCCATAAGGGGATTATTGCCATGAAACCGTTTATTTACGAAACTATGTACATTCTGCGCCCTGATTTGGGCGAAGAAATGACAGACCAGGCGATCGCTAAATATCAAACTATTTTGCGCGATCAAGGTGCTGAAAACATCGAAACTCAGCACCGCGGCAAGCGCCGTTTGGCTTACGAAATCGGCAAGCACCGGGACGGAGTATACGTTCAAATGAACTATACAGCTCCGGGCGCTGCAATTTTTACCCTAGAGCGCGCGATGCGTCTGAGCGAAGAAGTGATTCGCTATTTGACGATCAAGCAAGATGTGCCAGATGCACCGGAAGCTGAAGCGGAAGCTGAAGTCGCCGAGTAGCATTCGTGTCAACTTAACGTTTTATGTAGTAGCAGTCTACTGTTTGACGATTAGGGCCGCTTATTCCCCGGCACGCCTTTCTTAAGGGCTACGCTGTATACACAACTTGAAAAACTAACGTCAGAGCCTTTCGCTCCCCCTGGCATCCTCCTGAGAAAGAGGCTAGGGGGATATCTGGGATTGTGGGTACAGGATAGTTTCTGAAGGGCGGGACTTGATGTTAATTGAAATTATAGGTGAATGGGCGATTGTTTTTCTAGGGGAGGACGATCGCTCTTTTTTTTGGCGAGGCTGCTGGGGCTTAATCTATTTTTATCAACAAAGAAAGCTCGCTTTTTGAGGATGGCGAGGGCGATTCGCTTAGCCCAAATCTATTATCTAGTTGACTACAAAAAACTTGACTATGCTTGAGCATAACTGCTTAATCATTGTAAATCTAATTGTGATTAGCTACTTATTAAATTTACTGTTAGCTAAGGCAAATTTGACTTTCTTGAGAGGCAAAATTCTGTATCTATAACTCTGAACCAAACTATAAAGTTATTTTGGCCACTAGCATTTGTGACAAGTTAAGAAAAAGTGCAAATTGTCAAGGGGGTAGACCAAAAAAGGTAAAATAGGATGAAACCTT